>JBDSIP010000468.1:0-5892 GCA_039917915.1 Thermoflexales bacterium | reverse complement strand
GCAAGCGGCACGGGGGTGATCGGCCCGGACGGCCGGCTGGTCATCGATGTACCGGTCGACATCGCCCGGCGCAAGAACGGCGCCAGCGTGATCCTCGAAGCCAGCGTCACCGACGCCGATGACGCCTCCGTCTCGGCCCGGGCCGAGATGGTCGCCCATAAAGGTCCGATCTACTACGGCATCACGACCGAGGATTACGTCGCCAAAGCTGGAGGACAAACAAAGGCCCTGATCATCACAGTCGACACTCAGGGCAAGCCTGTGCCCGACACGGAGACGCAGGTCGTGCTCACCCGCCGCGAGTGGTTCACCACCCAGATTGAAGACGCGGCCGGGTATCGCGAATACGACTCCGTGCCGCGCGACACCCCCGTGCTCACCCGCACGGTGCGTACCGGCGCCGATGGCAAGGCATCCGTCAGCATCGACGTGAAGGACGGGGGCGAGTACCGGCTGGTGGCGTCAGCGACGACACCAGGCGGGCCGCGCGGCGCTGCGTTCGTGTATGTGTCGAGCCAGGCCGGCGCCTATGTCACCTGGCGGGTGAACAACAACGACCGAATCGACATCAAGGCCGACAGGTCCGCCTACAAGGTTGGCGACACGGCCAAAATCCTCGTCCCATCGCCTTTCAGCGGCACGGTCACGGCATTGGTGACGGTCGAGCGCGGGCGCATCCTCTCGACCCGGCTCGTCACGCTCAAGACCAATAGCGACATCATCGAAGTGCCGGTCGACGCCAGCATGGCTCCGAATGCCTATGTCAGCGTCATGATCGTCAAGGGCATCGACGAACGGGGCGGGCTTCCGGCGTTCCGGCTGGGCTATGCCAGCTTCAAGGTCGATCCGGGAGCCTTTGCGCTAACGATCGAGCTCAAGCCCGATCGGACGACGTATCGGCCGCGCGACACGGTCACCTATGACATTCGGGTGACCGATGTGAACGGCCAGCCGGTCCAGGCCGAGCTCAGCCTCGCCGTGGTCGACAAAGCGATCTTGTCGCTGGCAGAGCCAAACAGCATCGGCATCCTCGACTACTTCTACGGCGCGCGCGGGCTGGGTATCCACAGCGCGTCGTCGCTGAGCGTCAACGTCGACCGGGTCACGGCCGCCCTGGCCAATGAATACGGGAAGGGCGGCGGCGGCGGCGGGCTGGCCAGCGCGGCGGATGGGGTCTTCACCCGCGAAAACTTCAAGGACACCGCCTACTGGAGCGCCACGGTCGAGACGAATGCGGCCGGCGAAGCGCGCGCGCAGGTGGTTCTGCCAGACAACCTGACAACGTGGCGGCTGGACGCGCGGGCGATCACCCGCGACACAAAAGTCGGCCAGGCCACCAACGAGGTGGTTAGCAGCAAGCCGCTGCTGGTTCGGCCCGTGGTCCCGCGCTTCTTTGTGTCCGGAGACTCGGTGACGATCGGCGCGGTGGTCAACAACAACACCGGCAGCGATGTCGAGACTGATATCAGTATCGAGGCCAAAGGCGTGCGGGTCACCAGCCCGTTGACTCAGAAGGCAACCGTGAAGGCCGGTTTGACCGCCCGCGTGGACTGGGTTGTCATCGCCGACGACGCCGCCGCCGCTGACCTCACCTTCAGCGCAAAGGGCAGCTCATATCAAGACAGCGCCAAGCCAGGCCTGGCAACCGCGCCGGGCGGCGGCATTCCGATCCTGCGCTACAGCGCGCCAGAGAACATCGGGACTGCCGGCGACCTGTCCGAACAGGGCAAGCGCCTCGAGTTGTTGGGGCTGCCCCAGCGCCTCGACACGGGCCGCGGCTCGCTTGAGATCAAGGTCGACGCATCGCTCGCCTCCGCCACGGGCAGCGGACGGCTCGCGCTCGAGCGCAGCATCTATGAGGACAACGAGACCACGGCCTCGCGGCTGCTGGCGGCTCTGGCCGAGATGTCGATCGCCGGCCGCTCGACGACGGCGGCCCGCGCCGAGGCCGCGGAATCGGTCCAGCGCCTGGTGAACTATCAGCTCTCCAGCGGCGGATGGTGTTGGTGGCGCAATGAACAATGCCAGGCCAACGTGACGATCAGCGCGTGGGCCTATATGGCCCTGGCAAAGGCGCGTCGGGCCGGGCTCTCGGTTGACCCAGGCGAGCTCACCCGCGCCGAGCGCTATGTGCGCGGCACCCTCGTGAGCGTGGGCGCGTCGACGACGGCTCGGGCGGCCAATCAACAGGCTTTCGTCACCTTTGCCCTGGCCGAAACCGGCGCAACCGGCATCCAGCCTCAGCTCAACTTGCTCTATGAGCAGCGCGAGAAGTTGGGCTATTGGGCGCGGGCGCTGGTCGCAATGTCGATCGCCACCCTCAATCCGACGGACTCCACGCTGCGCAGCCGCTCCCAAACCATGCTCGGCGATCTGGCAAACGCCGGCATCGCCAGCGCGACCGGGATGAGCTGGCAGGAAAAGCAGCCCGACTGGTACAACTTCGCCTCCAACACCCGCACAACCGCCATGGTCCTTCTTGCGTTTGCCCGGCTGGATCCGACCAACGCGCTGCTTCCAAACGCCGTGCGCTGGCTGATGGTGGCCCGCCAGGGCGACACCTGGGAGACGAACCAGGAGATCGCCTGGGCGGTCGTGGCCCTGACCGAGTGGATGAAGGCGAGTGGCGAGTTCGACGCCAACTACGACTGGCGGGTTACCCTCAACGACGACAGCGTCTTGAATGGCAAGGCGTCGGCTGAGACTCAGGTGACGCCCGCGCTGCTCTCGATCGACGTGTCGAAGCTGTTGCGCGGCCAGACCAACCAGATCGGGTTCGAGCGCGGCGCGGGTACGGGCAGGATGTACTACACTGCCCGGCTCAAGGCATTTGTGCCGGCCGACACGGCCAAGGCCGTCAATCGCGGCATCACGATCGCCCGAAAATACGAGTTGGCGGACTGCCAGCCGGAGGCCGGCAAACCCTGCCCGGCTGTTACCAGCGCGAAGATCGGACAGACCGTGCGTGTGCGCCTGACCATCGTTGCCCCAAGCGATCTGTACTTCGTGCGGCTGTCGGACGCCTTCCCCGCCGGCATGGAAGCGATGGATAGCTCGCTGCTCACCACCGCCCAGTCCGCTCCGGCCGCTGAAAGCGCGCCCAGCTTCGGATCGTCACGCGGCTGGGGCTGGTGGTGGTTTGGCAACAAGGACTTGCGCGACGAGCGCATCGATGTGTATGCCGATGCGCTCCCGCGTGGAACCTACGAGTACACCTATCTGCTGCGGGCGGGTCTGGCGGGTCAGTTCCAGGCCATTCCGGCGCTTATCGAGCAGCGTTACTTCCCAGAGGTATTTGGTCGAAGCGACGGGGCGGCCTTCCGGATTGAGCGCTAGAAGCGATCCAAAAGACTTCAGGCGAGATCACCATCCCCGCGCGTTGCACGGGGATGGTGATCTCGCCCTCGGAATTGGATGACTTTCGGGCAAGCAGACCGTTGTCACACAAACGATCGTCCCCGGCGAGGCTGGGAACGATCGCGATTTTCGTGGCCAATACGCCTGCCACTATTTCCAGCCTAATGTATATTGGGCTGCACGCGCAGGTTCAATCGCTCGTTCGCAAGCTGATTTGCATGCTTGGGCAATCGGCGAACGAACAAGGATCGATCCGTGGCAGTTCGTACAAAAGCACCCAAACTCCGCCGACAATGGATTGCGCGGTCAAATACGCTGGCCGCGCTTGAGAATACGCTGGACTTCGCTCTGGTGCTCATCGCGGCGCCGGCGGGTTATGGCAAGACGACGCTGGCGGCGCAATATGCGGCAAGCCAGCCGTCGGTCTGCGCCTGGCTGACACTGACGGTTGAAGAACGTGATCCAGCCATCCTGGCGGCCAGGATGCGCGAGAGCATTCTTGGGTTGCATCCTGAACTTCAAAAATCAGCGCCCGCCGCATGCGCCGAACCTCAGCCAGGCGCAAAGACGCTCATTACGCTGCTTTCAGCGGAGGGCGTCGCGCCGATGACGCTCGTCTTGGACGACCTGGGCAGTGTCGATGAGGCGCCCGTTGCGATCGAGCTGATCTACACGCTTGCGCGCAGCGCGCCGGAAGGCATAACAATCCTAGCCCTGTCGCGGGCGCTGCCCCGGTCGTCGCCCGATCCGCTCGTCGCCCGCCAGCAGGCAACCATACTGGGCCCGACCCTCCTCAAGCTTCACGAAGACGAGGCCCGCGAAATGATCGCCCGTCTGCGCGGGGTACGGCCCGAGCTCGTCGCCGCGGACGACGTCGCTACCGCCCTCGTCGACTCGGAGGGGTGGCCTGCCGGACTCGCGCTGGCCGAACAAGCCAGCGCCATGGTGGAGGATCAGGGCGGTTCCAGCGCCGACAAGGCGGCCGATTTGATTGATGAATATCTCGCCGGCGCGGTTTTTGCAGAGGTGCCCCCCGACACGCTTAACTTTCTACGGCATGTGTCGATGCTCGATTCCTTCACCGAGGCCCAATGCGCTCGGGCGGGCGTGCCTGACTGGGAAACGGGTCTGCAGGATGCCCAGCGCCTAAACCTGTTTCTGTCATCGACCGGCGCCGGCGGCGCCGAGCGGGTTTACCGCATTCATCCGCAGGTGCGGGCCAGTCTTCAACGCGCGTTTGCCCATCTGAATCCCGCCGACTATGCGCGGGCGAGCGCGCCGAAACCAATCATCGAGGCGCAAAACGGCGCTCTCAGCGTCCTGGAGCCGATAAACGGCAACCGGATAGAGGCGCGCGGCTTTGGGGTTGGGCGGGTGTTGCGGAACGGCGAACTCATGACAGCGGCGCAGTGGGGCTACAACATCCCGCGGGAGCTGCTGTTCTTCATGCTCACCGCAAAAACGTCCACGCGCGAGCGCATCGGCGGCGTTTTCTGGCCTGATGCCAGCACATCGACGATGCAGCGCGGCTTCCACAACGCGAAGTTCGCCATTCGGACCGCCCTCAAGGACCAGGCGATTTTGTATGCCGACGGCGTGTATTCAGTCAATACCTCGCTCGACCTGACCTACGATGTGTGGGAGTTCGAGAAGCTGGTTACGGCCGCCGGGCGCGCCGGCCAAAATGAGGCGCTGAAGATGTATTTGTCCGCCGCTGAGCTGTACACTGAGGACTTCCTGGTGGATTCGACCCTCGATTGGGCGCTTGAGACACGGCGCCGGCTCCAGACTAAATTCGTGCGCAGCTGCATCGAGGCGGCCGGCCTGGCCCTGCGGCGAAATCAGCCCGAATTGATCTCCGAATTGCTGATGCGGGCGTACTACCATGATCGCACCCGCGAAGAGCTTGCGCGCACCCTGATCGTCACGCAGGCCGGCATGGGGAATCGCACGGCGGCCCTTGAGACCTATGCCGACCTGTCGTCGGTGCTGCGGCGCGAATTGAGCATCAATCCGCAGCCTGAAACCGAGGAGTTGGCGCGGCGCTTGAGGCTGGGCGAGCCCGTTAACGACCTGCTGCCGCCCATGCGCCGATCGCAACCGTGAGCGCGTCATTGTGATGCTGATCCGGAAATTCGACCACCGCGGGCGCGAGCGCGCGCGCTACGAAGGCGACATCGTCGAGCGTTCCGCGCGCGCTGTGCGCCTCCGGGCGATTTGGCGGACGCCGCCAGTCATGCTGCCCTATGTGACGATCGAAACCGGCGATGTCGTGATTGAGGATTTCTACGCCGATCAATGGCGGAACGTAATGTCTTTCCACTCGGGAACAACGGGAAAGCTCAAGGGATGGTACGCCAACGTCACGCGGCCGGCGCAGATCTCACAGGATGCCATCGACTGGGTCGATCTGGCTCTCGATGTCTGGATGTCGGCGGACGGCGATCTGCGCATCCTGGACGAAGATGAATTCGAAGCGTTGGTCCCCGAACTCGATCCGGAGGTTGCCGCGACCGCCCTCGCCGAGGCCGAGCG
>JBDSIP010000467.1:0-3830 GCA_039917915.1 Thermoflexales bacterium | reverse complement strand
ATCCATGACGATCAATACCAATGGCGCCGTAGGCGCGCCTCTACTTGCGCCTCTGGCGCCCAAGAAAAGCATTGGCGACAGCGCCCTCGTGACGGCCTATACCCAATTCGATCGGGCCGCCCGCATTCTCGAATTGGACGGTGGCCTTGCCGAAAGCCTGCGCAGTTGTCAGCGCGAACTCACAGTCCACTTTCCGGTCAAGATGAGGGATGGATCGATCCGGTGTTTTACCGGCTATCGTCTGCACCACAATTCGGCCCGCGGCCCAACCAAGGGCAGCATCCGCTACAGCCCGCACGTGACCATAGATGAGGTTCGGGCGTTGGCGATGTGGATGACGTGGAAATGCGCGGTTGTTAACATCCCGTACGGCGGGGCCAAAGGCGGCGTCATTTGCGACCCAAAATTGCTCAACATTCATGAGCTCGAGGGCATCACCCGCCGCTACACGACTGAGATTTCGATTCTGCTCAGCCCAGACGGGGACATTCCGGCCCCCGACATGGGCACCAATGCCCAGACCATGGCCTGGATCATGGACACCTATTCGATGCACAAGGGTCACGCCGTGCCTGCCATTGTGACGGGCAAGCCGATCAACATCGGCGGTTCTGCCGGCCGTCTTGAGGCGACCGGTAGAGGTGTCATGTTCACCGTGCGAGAAGCTTTCCGCTCAATGGGCTGGAACTTCGAAGGGGCTCGGGTCGTCGTCCAGGGCTTTGGCAACGTTGGTTCGATCACGGCCATCACCGCCCACGAAATGGGCTGCAAAGTCGTCGCCGTGAGCGACATCGAGGGTGGGCTATACAACTCGCGGGGGATCAACATGCCCAGGCTGGTGCAGTGGAACAAGGAGCACAACACGATCAAGGGCTTTGACGGGGCCGACGCTGTTTCCAATTCGGAATTGCTCGCTGTCAAGTGCGACGTGCTCGCGCCGGCCGCGATGGAGAACCAGATCACCGGCGAGTCCGCGCCGGGCGTGCGCGCCCGAATGGTGGCCGAGGGCGCCAACGGACCGACCACGCCAGAAGGCGATGCCATTCTGGCTGACAAGGGCATCATCGTCATCCCCGACATTCTGTGCAATGCCGGCGGGGTGGTGGTCTCGTACTTCGAGTGGGTGCAGAGCCTGCAGCAGTTGTTCTGGGAAGAAGATGACATAAATAGCCGCCTCGAAAAGATCATGATCCGCAGCTATCACGACGTGAAGGCCAGGGCCGAATCGCTGAAGCTCGATCTGCGCACGGCCGCGCAGGTGCTGGGGATTGGGCGGGTTGCGGACGCTACCATGACCCGCGGGCTGTATCCGTAAAACAGTCCGGGATTCATTTCTGGAAACGACATGCCCCGGCCCAGCCGGGGCATGTCGTTTCCAGATCTTCAGTACACTGGCCGCATTCTGGAAAGCTGCACGCGATGGCTGCTGGCAATGGTTTGACGGTCCGAACCGGGCCGCGTCCCCAGGAGAACCTCCACATGAAAAAGGCATACCTCGTCGCAAGCGGCGATCTGCGCTTGAGCGCCAATCAGCAGTGCTGGCCGGCCCAGGAAGACATGGAACGCCGCATCATCGATGCCTTCAAGCGCGAAGGCGTGACGGTCGCGCGCGCGCACGCCTACGATCACGAGCTCAAGCATGGTTTCATCTGGAATCAGCGCCAGGGGATGGACGTCTTCAAGGCCATTCCCCGTGACGCGCCGCTGATCGTGGCCGAGGCCGTATGGCAGTTCAGCTATCACGTCCTGGCCGGTCTGCGCGACCACAGCGGGCCGATCCTGACCGTGGCCAACTGGAGCGGTCAGTGGCCAGGTCTGGTCGGGCTGCTCAACCTGAACGGAAGCCTGACAAAAATGGGCGTGAAGTACAGCAGCCTGTGGAGCGAGGACTTCACAGACGCCTTTTTCCGCGACGGTCTCCGGCGCTGGATCAAGACCGGCATCGTCAGGCATTTGGCCCGGCACGTGCGGGACCTGGACGTTAGCCTGCTGCCCTCGCGTGACGCGAAACTTGGCGAAAAGCTCGGCCGCGAATTGATGCGCGACAAAGCCATTCTCGGGATTTTCGATGAGGGCTGCATGGGAATGCACAACGCCATCATCGATGACGAGCTGATGAACCCGGCCGGAATCTACAAGGAACGCCTGAGCCAGTCCGCGCTGGTGGCCGAGATGGGCAAAGCCACCGATGCCGAGGCTGCCGCTGCCCGCGCCTGGCTCGACCAAAGGGGTGTGACATTCCGAACCGGCGCTGATGAAGCGACCGAACTGACCGGCGGCCAGATCCTTGCCCAACTTAAAATGTATATCGCGGCGGTGCGGATCGCCGACCGGTTTTCGTGCGACGCAGTTGGCATCCAGTATCAACTCGGCCTGAATGACATGACTCCCGCCTCCGACCTGGCCGAGGGCCTGCTCAACAACGTTGAGCGTCCGCCCGTCGCGCGGGCCGGGACCGCGACTGTGATTCGACCCAATCAGGCAATCCCGCATTTTAACGAAGTCGACGAGGGTAGCGCGATTGATGCAGTCGTGACCAATCGGGTCTGGCGCGCATTGGGCTTTGACCCGGCCACGACGCTGCACGACTTGCGTTACGGCGAGCGCTATCAAGGCGGCGGCATTGACGAATTCGTGTGGGTGTTTCTGATCAGCGGGGCGGCGCCCGCGTCTCACTACATCGGCGGATATGCCGGCGCAATCTGCGAGCGCCAACCCCCCATGTATTTCCGGCTGGGCGGGGCGGCGTTCAAGGGTGTGAGCAAACCGGGCGAGATCGTGTGGAGCCGGGTGTATGTCTCGGGCGGGAAACTACACGCCGACATTGGGCGTGGGTCCGTCGTCGCGCTGCCGGAGGAAGAGACCCGCCGGCGCTGGGAGATGACGACGCCACAGTGGCCGATCATGCACGCCGTGCTGCACGGCGTGACTCGCGACCAGATGATGGCCCGCCACAAATCCAACCACATTCAGGTTGCGTACGCCCCCGATGCAAAACGGGCCGATCGGGCCCTGGCGGCCAAAGCCGCGATGTTGAGCACGATGGGCATTCGGACTCACCTCTGCGGCGCCGCCAAATAAAGCGATGGCGGGCGCGCGATCGTTCGGGTTCAACGGAGATCGCGCTTTCGTCAAATCGTTCCGTGTTATCTTGCGGCCCTATGCCGAGTGACAACAACACACCCCTGATGATCAATGGCAGCCGCATCGATGATGTGCTGCTCGTGAAGAAGTCCATCACCCGCTGCAACATCGCCGCCTGCAAGGGTGGTTGTTGTTCCGACGGCGTGTGGGTGGACATGGCCGAAGCAAACGCCATCCGGGCCAACGCTGAGATGATCAAACCCTTCATGCCCGCAGAGCGCCACGACGTTTCTGAGTGGTTTGGCGAGCATTTCAATGACGACGCGGCGTTTCCATCGGGCGAATACACGGGCACCAACACAGTGGTCGACCCGACCCACCCAAGTGGCGAGACCTGTATCTTCCTCCGTCCCGAGGATCGCCACTGCGCCATCCAGGTGGCCGCGATGGCCAATGGTTTGTCGCCCTGGGCGCTCAAGCCGCATTATTGCTGCCTGTTCCCGCTGGTCGACACCTACGAAGACGACGTGCGGACCGTGACGATGGACTACGAGAACAGCCTGTTTGACCGCGGCCACGGCTGCTTCGAAGGCTGTGTTTGCGAGCCGCAGCCCGTGTTTCAGATCTACGCCGAAGAGACTGCCCTGGCAATCGGTCTGGGTGGCTATCGGGCGTTGTGCGCGGCTGCCGGCGAAGTGCCGCGTTTGTAAAGGCGTGGAAGCGCAATCCCCCGCCCCGGCGTACGC
>JBDSIP010000466.1:0-14113 GCA_039917915.1 Thermoflexales bacterium | reverse complement strand
CCAAAGCCGGCAAGGGCCAGGGCCCGGGACGTGAATTCCGCGCCCTCGCGGAAGTGACCGCGCCGCTGCCAGAATACCCGCTTCGCCCCAATGAGCCGGGCCGCGATTTCGGCGTCCCGGGCCTCGTTGATCGCCCAATTCAGGGCCGCGCGGATATTGGCGTGCTCAGCGTCCAGGCGGGTCAGCCAGGCGAGCTGCTCGCGGGTCTTGAGCGCTTCGTCGGCGGCCTCGGCCATGGTCAAGCACCACTCCGCATGACGCCGGCGGGTCTCGGGCGCCCAGATCGCTTCTCCCAGGCGATCCAGGGCGTACTCGCGGACGGTCTCGAGCATGCTGTAGCGGACGCCCGATTCGGTCGATTCAACCGAGATCAGCGACTTCTCGAATAGCCGGGTGAGCAGTTCCGCGGCCGACGACCGGGTCAGCGCCCGGCGGGGGTTGATGACGCTCTCGGCCGCTTCCAGCGTCCAGCCGCCGCGAAAGACCGCCAGAGTGGCGAACACAACCTGTTGTGGCTTTTCAAGAAGATCGTAGCTCCAGTCCATCGTCGCCCGGAGCGTCCGGTGATGGTCCTCCGCGCCCCCGGCCGGCAGGCTGAGGCGCTGGTCGAGACGGGCCGCAATCTCCGTCAAGTCCATCACGCCGGCGCTTGCGGCCGCGAGCTCGATGGCCAGAGGCAGCCCGTCCAGCTTGCGCACGATGTCGGCCACCAAGGCGGTCTGGGCGCTGTCGAGCTTGAAGCCTCCCCGGGCGTTCATGGCCCGGGTGACAAACAGGCGGGCCGCGTCACTGCGCAGGAGCGACTCGCGGGTGAGCGCCTCGCCGCCTGCGGGCAGCCCGAGCTGCGGGACGCGCACAACGATCTCGCCCGGGACGTGCAGCGGCTCGCGGCTGGTCGCCAGGAAGCGCAGCCCGGGGCACAGGCCGATGAGCTTCTCGACCGTGGTCTGGCAGGCTTCGAGCACATGCTCGCAGTTGTCGAGCACGATCAGCGCGCCCGCGCTTTCGTACTGGCGGGCGATGGCCGCCAGGGCGTCTGCGCTGGCGGGCACCCGGACATTCAGCGCGGCCGCCAGGGCCATCGGCACCAATCCGGGCGAGCCAAGCGGCGCGAGTTCAACCATCGTCGCGCCGTCATCGAAGGCGATGACGGCCAGCGAGGCAACCTGGGCTGACAGGCGGGTCTTGCCTACCCCCCCGGGGCCGGTCAGGGTGACAAGGCGGTGGAATCGGACCGTCCGGAAGATCTCCTCCACCAGCGCTTCGCGTCCGACAAAGGTCGTGGCCAGCGCGCGCGCGCCGGCTGTAAGGGCGGATCGCCCGTGCAGGGGTTCCTTTGCCGCGGCATTGCCCAGGCCCAGGGCGGCCGCTTCCACGGCGCGCCCCGCGCCGCGCTGGCGGTGCTCGAGATAGAAGACGATCTGGCGGAGCGTGTCGCCCGCCGGAATTTTGGGCCCGTCGGTCCGCGTCCAGGAGGCAACGGTGTGAACACTGACACCGGCGGCCTCCGCCAGGGACCGGTGCGAGATCTTGTGCGCGCGAAGACCATCGGCCAGAGCGCGCGCAAAGGCGCCGGCCCGGGCGTCCCGGCCGGGATCAGAGGAAGGGTGGGCCCTGAGCGACATATGGGTTCCGAGTCTTGTACCGACCTTTGTACCGATGAGCGCGTATTGTCGCACCGTGGATACAGAACGGATGACTCAGGTATTTCTGGCGGCCCAGATCGAGCTGCGCGACGCGATGCAACGCGGCGCCACCGACCTTGGCGCGGGCCTGGCCGCCTGGGACGCGGCGGTGGCCGCGGTGAATCGGCTGACGGCGGCTCTGGCCCATGCCCAACACGCAGAGCTGGACGCCGCCCGGGCGCTTGCCGCGCTCGTCGTCTGGACCGAGTCTCAGTCAGATCCCGTGAATTCCATTCCCCGACGCAGCGCCAACGCGGCGCCCGAGCCTCAAACCGTGGAGCAAGAATGAAACCGACCCCCTCGACAAGAATTATTGAGATTGCCCCGTTGGTTCTCGCGCTTTTTACAGGAATTGCCGCCATGACGATTCTGGCGAGTGCAGTATCGGCGCCTGGCCGGACCGCGCCAACGGCGCCTCAGCGCGCCTGCCGGCTGCTTTCGCCTCCCGGCACCACCGATCTGTGGAGCGTGTGCGGCGACACCGTGGTCGATGACGCCGGCGAGATCGGTTCGTTCACCGCCGTCGGCAATGTGACCATCGGACTCGAACCCAACCCAGCGCCCATCGTCCACATCGCCAATCCGGGCGGCGCCGTTGCGGCGTCACTTACCTATGGCACCATTCCGTTGCTCGGGCGGAAGACCGCTATCGTGGTCGGGCAGGTCGGCTTCCAGGAACAGTTTGATCTAACCGGCGAGTTCATGGTTGGTTCGGGCTATCTTGACGATCCGGTCGATGGCCCCGTCTCGCGGAGCGATCTGTTGGAGTGGGACGTCGTCAGGGGCAAGATCGGCAACACCGCGCCTGAGCTGCACGATCACCTCGACGGCCCAATCGGAAGCACCTTCGATCTGTTTTGGGCCGACATCGCCGGCACGAGCACGAATTTCTGGGGCCACGAGCTGACCATGCGCGATCAGCTCAGCATGACCCTTGATCTCTACGCCGGGCGATTCACTGCGACGATCCCAATCACCTTTTCGGTCAATGGCAACCCGGCCGACGACCTCCGGCTTGGGTTGCGGGCGGTCTTCTCTGAGACCGACCTACTGACCGGCGGGCTGAGCGATTTCAGCCCCAAGGTCGGGCCGGCTACGCTTGACCTCAGCAACATCACCCTGGCCAAGGGCGAGTTCGAGGCTGAATCGGTCGAGCTGATGGCCGACAAGAACCCCGACCTGGCCATGCTGACCGACCCGGCCCCGCCCAAACCGGGACTCATCGCCAAGTTCAACGGCCTGAAGTACAAGGACCGCACATGGAGCATCAAGGGCACAACGGTCACCCTGCGCGATCTGACCCTCGGCGACGCGGTCAAGCTCAAGGCGAATACGCTCGGAATCGAGTACCATGGCGGCGAAGTGTTGCTCAAGATCAAGACGACCCTTGATTTTGGCGACTACCTCACCAGCACCAGCCCCATCACCACCGAGATGCGGATGGGCGTGGTGACCGCTACCGTCGACGGCCAGACCGTCCACAAGCCCTATTTTGACGGCGGGATCGCCTCGTTCATCGGCAACATGGGGCCGCTCAAGTTCAACCTGACCAACGTCAAATTGCAGGGCGACCCGGCCAACAACTTCTACGGCTTGAACGCTCAGAGTGTCAGCATGCAATGGGCGAGCCAGTTTGGCGGGCAGAGCCAGGCCGGGCTGAGCGGGCTGAAGCTCGGAGTTGACAAACTGAAGAAGTTCACCTTCGCTTTTAACGGCGGGACGCTTCAGTCGCCGGCGATCAGCACGGGCGTGTTTTCGGGCACTCAGTTCATCGGGACGGTCGGCTCGGTCAGCAACACAGTCAACATGACCTTTACCGGCAATGTCAACATCAAGCTCCCTGGCGGGGCGAAAGACGGCAACGGCAACAGCGTCAACCCGGCTGTCAGCATCGTCGTCCGGGCCGGCAAGAACGTCCGGGCGGACTGCAATGCGGCCGGCGCGCCCACGCCGTGTTTTCGGCGGATTGATGGGTCGCTGAGCGCGTTCTCGATCAAGCTGGCCGGCTTCAAGCTGGCGCTGGCCAGCGCGCGCCCGCTCGGGGACGGCGGGTTTGAGGTGGCCCAGACCACCCTCACCCTCCCGCTCAACTTCGGCGGGGGCGGCGCGACCGGCGGGCCCGGCATCACCATCAACGGGTTCAAGATGCTTGGTAACGGGGATGTGTCGATTACCGGCGGCGCGATCACCCTGCCGCCGCTCAAGGTGGCCGGGATGTCCTTTGGCGGTTTCACCGGCGGCTTTAGCACCCAGATGGTGAATGTGGGCGGGCAGCAGGTGAAAGCTTACAAGTTTGTGGGCGGAGCCAAGCTCAGCATGCCCGGGCTGGAGCCCAGCGCCGACAAGTCGATCAGCGTCGCGGCCACCGTCATCTCGATTCCGAGCACAAATGAGATCGACGAGGTCGACACCCAGTTGACCTTCGAGGCCCATCCCGGAATTCCCATCGCCAGCAGCGGGGTCGAACTGACCAAGTTCACCGGCGGCGTCCATTTCAAGACCGGCGCGATCACCTTCACCCTCGGGATCGGCGTTGACAGCACGGCCCGCATCCCGCCCACCGGCGCGGGAATCCCGATCGTCTCGATGACGGGCAACGCGCTGGTGCGGCCCGACCCGTTCTCGATGAGCCTGGGCGCCCAACTGAAAATCCTGATCTTCAACGTGGCGAGCGCCCAGATGCAGGTCGGCCAGGGCGCGGGGTTCAACGCCTGCCCGCCCGGCACGCCCGCGTCGACCCCGGCCAGCCAGTGCCCGCGCGGGAAGGGCTTCTACGCCGAGTTCAACGTGGACGCGCTGTTCCTGCATGGGAACGCCAAGATCCGGGTCGGCAAGGTCAACGGGGTGCGCAAGTTCGCCGGACTCGCCACCCTGAACTTCGGCCTCGAGAAGGGCCAATTCGGGTTTGGCCTGCCGCGCAAGACCCGCACCCTGGCTGGGATCACCTTTGCGGCCGGCGAGTTCAATATCCCCGGGACCAGCGTGAACACGACCGGGATGAAGGGCACGTTTGAGATCGTGGGCTTTGACTATTCACTGTTTGTCAACTTCAACAAGACGCTCGGCAGCGGGGACTTTGTGGCAATGGGCCACAACCTGGACGACTATCAGCTCGTCAACGGAGGCGCGGTCCTGGCCGCGGCCTCAAAGGGCGTGCCCGGATACGCCATGAAGACGACCTTTGGGCCGGACGCGGCTGACGCGCCGCGGGTCAGCATCCAGGTGCCGCTAACCGTCCCCCACCCGGCGGACGCGTATTTCGGCATCCACTACACCGGAACTGCGGCGATCACGCCGGTGATCACACTCGTCCATTCGTGCGGAATTCGGTGCGTCACCGTAATCACCGCGACCAGCCACAACAGCACGACGATCTTCTTCGATGAGGACTTCTCACCGGTAATCACCCAGGGCAACGACATCGGTTTTGTCATCAAGGACGCGCCCGCGACGACCTGGATACTGCATGTCGACAACGTGCCCGCCGACTACGCGATCGTCTTCTATGTCGGGAATCAGCGGCCCGAGCTCCAGCATGTCAAGACCGGCTCGGCATCGTCGTTCGGCCAACTGACTTCGAGCACACTGACGATGATCTTGACCGACACCGACAGCCCAACCGCGACGTTGACGTATGGATATGGCCGGGTGGACACCGCAACCAACACCCTGGTTGAGGGCGCCGTTACGCCGGTCTTCACCACCAGCGCTCAGGGCACCGTGACCTACACCTGGGTGGTGAGCGGCCAGGTGCCGAGCGGGGTGTATCGCTGGGTGGCGACCGCCGACGATGGCAAGAACGCGCCAGTCACCTTCTACGACACGCGAAACCTGACGGTTACCGACAACCTTCCGCCGGCCGCGCCGGCCGGCCTCGCGGTCCTGCCGCTCCCGCGCAGCATCCAAATCTTCTGGGATCCGAACACGGAAAAAGACCTGGCCGGCTATGAGATTGGCTATGGACCCGCGATCAGCCCCGCGCCTTTCGTTTACACCCGTGACATGGGCGCGAAGGAAGTCAGCCCGGTGGCCCTCGCGATGGGGAAGAGCGTGGCGATGCGCAATACCGCCGACGGAGTCGCGAGCGTGACGCAGTTCGACGGCCAGCTATGGGGGATCAGCGATGGCGCGACGATCTCGGCGGGCGTGCGCGCCTACGACGAAAGCGGCAACTACAGCGCCTGGACGATCGTCAGCGCGAGCCCGTGGCCGCTCAGCCCGGAGGCGGTCTCGCCCGAGCCTGATTTCTTTGGTGACGTGACGATCATCCAGGCCAGCTTCAGCGTGCCGCTCAAGAACTCGGGACTGACCGAGTACTTCGAGGTGCGTGATGACAGCAATACGGTGGTGACCGGGACGGTCAGCCTGTTGTATGGCTTCAACGACGGCGATGTGGTTGGGATGCGTTTCATCCCGAATGCGCCGATGCTGGCCGGTGTCTATGTCGCCACGCTGACGGGTGGCGAAGACGGGATCAACACGCCGGGAGGCGGCTACATGCCGGCCAGCTACGTGTGGTCGTGGAAGCAGACCAACACCGTCGAGCCGCTGAGGAAGGTGTTTATCCCAACGGTGAGACAGTAGGGCGATTAGGAAGCGCTCATGGCCGCCCCGGCGTACGCCGGGGTGGCCATGAGCGCTCCATACAATGACATGAACACATTCCGCTTTCCCCGACTCCTGCTCGCGCTCGCCCTGGTTGGCCTCCTGGCCGGGGGCCGGCTGGCTGACGCCGCCGAGTTTGGACCGCGCGGTCCGAGCGCGCTGATCAATCCGATCGTGGTAAACACCTTCAGCGACGACTTCACGGCCAACGGGCTATGCTCGCTGCGCGAAGCGGCCGAGTCGGTCCGCCAGGCCGCGTCGGTCGGTGGCTGCGTCTACCCGGCCGTCGGGTTGCGGGTGATCGAGCTCGCGGCCGGGACGTATACGCTCACCCGGAGCGGGACGATCACCGGCGGGAGCCTCAACCTGAAAGGCAACGTCATCGTCGCGGGGGCGGGGATGACTCAGACGATCGTCAAACAGACCATTGGCGGCGAGCGCGTCTTTGAAGTCGATACCAGCAGACTTGGCACGGTCACCCTGCGCGATCTGGCGATCACGGGCGGCAACGGCTCGGAGGGCGGCGGCGTGCTGAACAATGACACGGTCGTGCTGGACTCGGTCCGGGTGTTTTCAAACACGGCCTCCGGCGGCGGCGGAATCGCGAACTCGACGTTCTCCACCATGACGATTCAGTCCAGCCTGATCGACACCAATCACGCGGCGCAGGGCGGGGGCATACGGAACTCCGGCAATCTGAACATGAAGGCAAGCGCCGTTGCGTCAAACACGGCCAGCAGCGCAGGCGGCGGGATCGCAAGTGACGGATCGACGACCCTGGTCAACACGACTGTGATCAGCAACTCTGCGGGAAGCGGTCTGGGCGGAGGAATCCGCCACAACTCAGCCGGACCATTGCGGCTGCGGAACTCGACCGTCGCCCGAAATGCGTCTGGGAATGTCGGCGCCGGCCTTCACCTCAGCATCGGTGATCCATCGGTGATGGTGCTGGAAAATACAATCGTGGCCGAAAATACGCAGACCGGCATCGGGCGATCGGACTGCAGCGGGAGCATCGGACAGGCGCTGTATTCGTTGATCGGGGCGGGCGGATGTGGTTTCGCTGCGGTTTTTGAGAACAAGATCGGAACACCAGGTGTGCCGATCACACCGCAATTCGGGACGCTGGGGTATGTCGCGGGGATGATCCCGTATCTGCCGCTGCTCGCGAACAGCCCGGCGGTGAATCGGGGTGACATCCTCGACTGCATCGGCACCGCCGACGCGGCGCCCACGACCGACCAACTCGGCGCGGCCCGGATCGTGGAAGGGCGCTGCGACATGGGCGCGGTCGAGTTCACGGGCGTGGCGTCTCCACCGCAGACGCCCACCCCAACGCCGACCCCGCCCCCATCCGCATCAAGCGCGGTCCCGATCAACACCTTCAGCGACGACCTGGCGCAAAACGGACTATGTTCACTGCGCGAGGCGGCTGAGTCGGTGCGCCAGGGCGTATCGGTTGGCGGTTGCGCGCTGGGCGCGGGGCCTCGGCATGTCTTCACCCTGCTGGCCGGCACATATCTGCTGACCCGGTCCGGCCAGATTACCGGTGGCGGGCTGAATCTCACCGGCACGATCGACATCGTGGGGGCGGGGGCGGGGCAGACCCTCATCCAGCAGTCTGCGCCGAGCAGCCGGGTCATCGAGGTGGACGGGGGCACGATCTTGCTCCAGGATTTGACGGTGACCGGCGGCGCGAATGCGGTCGGCCTGGATGGCGGCGGGATCAAGAACTTCGGCGTGTTGACCCTGAAGCGGGTTGAGCTGAAGAACAACAGCACCAACGTGTCGGGCGGCGGCCTGAGCAATGACGGTGTGGCGACGGTGATCTCGACCACGATTCGCGAGAATCATGCCGGGACGGGCGGAGGGATCCGCAACGGGGGGACGTTGTTCGCCCGCGACAGTTCGATTTTCTGGAACAACGCCGACATCGCCGGCGGGATGGAAAACCGGGGCGAGGCCGAGCTGGTGAACACGTCGGTGATTAGCAACTATGGCGTCGGCATCGGCGGCGTGCATGTGCCTGCTTTTGGCCGCCTGCGCCTCAGCAACGCCACGATCGCGCGAAACGTCGCCGGCGCTGGCGGCGGTGGCCTCAACATAGAGGCGCTCACCGACATCACATTGACGAACTCAATCGTGGCTGAAAACCGGCTTTCCAACGGAATCAAGTCAGACTGCGACGCTGAAGACGACACGGCCCGGATCGATGTCATGTTGTTCTCGATCCTGGCCGAGCCGAACGGACGGTTCTGCCTGCCGAAGTTTTCGTTCTTCAATCAAGTTGGCGATGGCATCACGGTTACGGCGAGCTTTGGCCCGTTCGTTGCAGGCGCCAACCCACGCCTGCCTCTCGCCTTCAACAGCCCGGCGATCGATGTGGGCGACCCAAACGGCTGCCGCACCCAGGCTGGCGATACGCTGACGAAAGACCAGGCCGGCACGACGCGGCCCGTGGGTGGCCGCTGCGACCTGGGGGCGGTCGAATTCAATGGCCCGCCGCCGACGCGGACGTTCATGCCGAGCATCCGGCGGTAGGCGGCCGCGAGCCAAAAAAGGGGTTGACCTGACAGGTGAGCCGGCCACCCAAGTGACCTGACAGGTGAGCCAACCACCCAAGTGACCTGACAGGTCGGCGGTCGGATATCATTCCGCCATGCCACTCTCCGCCACCCAAGTCGCCCGTGATCTGATCGCCATTCCATCCGTCAGCAGCATCAGCAACGCCGAGGTGTCGCAGTACGCCCAGGACGTGCTCCTGCGCGAGGGCTTCGAGGTCGAGCGGCTTTCCCATGACGACCATGGCCTGGAGAAGGTCAGCCTGGTCGCTCGCAAGGGCCCGGGGCAGGGCGGGATCGGATTCTTCTCGCACTCCGACACGGTCCCGGGGGATGTCGGTTGGGCGCCCTTTGATCCCGTGATCGCGAACGGCCGGTTGTTCGGGCGCGGGAGCTGCGACATGAAGGGCCCGCTCGCGGCGACGATGGCGGCTGCGAGCAACATCGACGTCGGGGCGCTTAAGTGCCCGGTTTACGTGGTCGTCACCGCCGACGAGGAGGTGGGCTATGGCGGCGCGTATCAGGTCGCCGCCCAGTCGCAGCTCTTTGCCGAGAACTGGCCCGCGTTTGGGGTTGTGGCCGAGCCGACCCGCCTGCGCCCGGTTTACAGCCACAAAGGCGGAACGGGGATCTACGTCCACGCAAAAGGCGCGGCCGCCCACAGCAGCACCGAGAAGGGCGTGTCGGCCAACTTCAAGATCGCGCCCTTTCTGGCCGAGATGGCCGCGTTCGCGCCGGTTTTCCGGACCGACCCGCGCTATCTGAACGCCGAATTTAACCCGCCGTCATTTGGCTTCAACATGGTCCTCACCGACTATGGCACGAAATCCAATGTGACCGCGCCGAAGACGACGGCGATCCTCAGCCTGCGCGATATGCCCAACGTGGACAACGAGGGCGCGGTCGCCCGCCTCGTCGACGCGGCCAAGCGGCACGGGCTCGAGGTCGAGGTCATTCGCAACCCGTATTTCTACGTGCGCCCGGACAGCGCGATGGTCCGGATGGCCTGCGAGGCTTGCGGCGGGATCGCGCCCGAGACGGTCGCGTTTGGGACCGAGGCTATTATTTACGAGGCGAAGCTGCCTCAGCAGGTCGTCCTCGGCCCGGGCGACATCGCCCAGGCCCACACCGTCGGCGAGTTCATCGATGTCGCCCAGCTCGAAGAAGCCGTGGGTGTATATCGGCGCTTGATCGAACGCGCGTGTGGTTAATGTCTGAGAACGTTATTGAGTTTACCCCATCCGCATCGCCCGCAATTTGCCATATCCCTGGCGCGGGTCTAGACTGCGCCTGGTCGTTCCAGACAGGACCAGTTTCCGGGGAGTATCGCCTCTGGAAATGGTCTTGTGAGTTTTGTGAACAGGGTGGGGAGGTGCACGCTGTCACAGTCAGCGCAGAAGTCGGCCAGCCAGGCCGACGACTCCAGGAAGGTTCCCAGCGCTCCTGCCTCGCCGGCCGCCGCGCCGGATGCATCCGGATCCCACGCCGGGATCGTCACGATCCGGGCTGCCGAGGCCGCCTTGATGCTCGGCGAGACCGCCGCCTATCACAGCATCCGCAGCGGCGCCGACGAGATCGCGACCTGGATCAACACCGCTAGCGACCTGGACTCAAAGGATCGGATTCTGATCGTCGAGAGCGGCCATCCGTGAGACGACAGTCTTGCCTACTACGCTCTTCGCGACGAGCTCGACCGGGTCACGATTGATGCCCAACGCCGGGTCAATGCCAACGAGGCCATCCTCAATCCGCCGCGCCCGCACGCAGACAAAGCGCCCATCGTGGAGGGCGTTGGGGTTCCGGCAGCAGCCTCGCTCCTCGACGTGTTACTGGCTCGCGTAACGGGCCTGGCCGACCCATTGAAGACCGCGGTGGGCGTGCTCTCGACTGCGAATACGGCGATCGGCTACTTTCGGGCCGACTACACCATCGCCAGCGCGCGGACCAGCCCCAGCGATGACGCGCTGCGGGCGATGCTGGCCGAGAAGATCACGCGCTGCGAGGTGTATCTGTTGAGCGGCGCCACGTATGCGCCTGAGATTGATGGCGCGGACTTGGTGTCTGGGTTAGGTGCGTTGTATCGGCTCGGACACGAGACGCTGGCCGCCCAGCGCGACCTGCTCGCGAAGAAGTACGCCGCGCCGCTCGCCGCCGCGCTGGCGGCGTTCAGGGCCGGGATCGCCGCGGCAGAGGCCGAGCGGGCCGAAATCAGAGCCAGGCTGGCCAATCTGGACAGGCAACTGATCGCCAACATCAGCAATGTCGCGCAAGTGGAGTTGCTCAACAGGGAAATCGCCGCCGAGAAGGTTAAGGACAGCGCGCTCGTGTCCAAGATTGCCGCTGATTCGGACAGGAGCAACGACATCGCGGCGGCCCTGGCCGGCATTCGGGCCGCCCTGGATGCGACGAATGCCCTCGTCAAGCGGATCGACGCTTTCCTCCAGAACACCGATGCCGGCCCGCCCAAACTGGCGGATGCGCTCAGGCATGAATGGATGACCCGTCTCGGCATCACCCGTCTGCTCCAGGCGAGCTGCATCTCCGCCGGGCATGAGACTCTGACCGAACAGGGTCCAATTTACAAGATTGCTCAGATGCAGCGGCTGTATCTGCTTGGCAGCAGCGGGGTCAGCTACAAACTCACCCGGATCACCGGGCTGAAGGTGAAGTCCGACACGCTGGCCCGCGCCTCGCGGATGGCCATCAAGCTGAGCGATGGCAGCGTCGCCGATATCGCTTCCAGGCTTGATTTTCTAGCGGCCGGTCATCATCATCACAAAGTCGTTGTCGGTCAGAACGTAATTGCCATTGGTGATATAGACGATGAACTGCGTGCCGTTGAGCGTGTTGACGCTGATCAGCCGCGCCGCGGCCGCGCTGGTCGGCGGAGCGTCGATCTCCGGGGCGACCACCGGGGCGAGCCGGGTGTTGTCTTCTGCGCCAACTTGCAGGGTGAAGGTGTAGATGCCCGTGCTGTGAGTGACGGTCGACACCCCATAGGACGAATAGATCAAGCCATCAGCCCGCATTACCGCCCAGGCTTGCACACCGTTGTCGCGCCAGCGTTCGCCAAAAGGATGCGTCCCGCCATTGCCCGCGTTGACGGGAAGAGACACTCCGCCGTTGGCCCGGATGACAAACTGATCTGCCTTTGTCGAAGCGACGTTGGCGTTGGTCGAATCGCCCCATACGAACGAACCGTTGTGCAGCGCCTGGGCCCGCCGGCCCGCGGCCAGAGCGTAGTCACCGCTTACTCTATTGCTCTCTCCGCCCGGAATTGCCGCGTAGCTGGCTGTCCCGGTGATGGTGTTGGCGTGGCCCCCGCCGATGGCGCTCCACTGGCTGCCTTCGGCGATCAAATTGGTCCAGCCGCCGCTGATTACGCTGTAACTGCTGTCATTTTGAATCGTGTTGAGCTCGCCGCCGCCAATCACGCTCTTGTAGCTGTTGTTCTCGATCCTGTTGATGTCGCCGCCACCGATGAACGACAAGGTGCTAGTGAGTGTCGCCCTGTTATTTGACCCGCCCGCGATGAAGGTGAAGTCGCTGCCGTTCAGCACCTGGTTGTGAAACCCGCCTGCGATTATGGCGTAGTAGCTGGCACTGACCGTGTTTGAGATACCGCCGTTAATGACGGCCGCATACGGGCTCGCCAGGATGCGGTTGTCCCAACCGCCTGCGACGACGCTATAGCCGCTGCCCGTCAGGGCGTTTGACCGTCCGGCGCCGATGCTGGCGTATGCGCTGTTCGTCATGGTATTGGCCTCGCCTCCTGCAATGACCGCCCCGTCGCTGCCGGTGATGGCGTTGCTCTTTCCGGCCCCAAGCCAAGCGAAGTCGCTGCCGGTGATGCGCTGGAAATTGCCGCCGCCAATCGCGCTGACGCTGCTAGTAGCCAATGTGTTTGAGTAACCACCCCCGACAACGCCATATGGGCTGGCGAGCGCGAGGTTAAGCGCGCCGCCGGCGACCAGACCGGCGGTTGCGGCGCTCACGGCGTTGGCGTAACCGCCTCCGACGACGGCATAGGCGCTGCCGGTGATGACGTTGCCGATCCCGCCTGACAGGGTGCCCCAGGTGCTGACCCCATCGATGCGGTTAAGCTGGCCCCCGCCCAAAGTGGCCAGGTCGCTGTTTCCAGTGATGATATTGGTGATGCCGCCGGCGAGGATGGAGCCCGCGCTGCGCCCCGCGATGGTGTTGCCATAACCGCCCCCGATCGTGCTGTTGTAGGAAACGTTGGTGATGACGTGGGTGTTGCCGCCCGCGATGGTGCTCCCGCCGCTGTCACTGCCGATGGCGTTATGACTTCCGCCTCCGATAGCGCTCAGAAAACTGTCTGGCGTGATCGTATTGCTCACCGTCCCGCCGATGACGCTCACGGTCGGGTCGCCGTTCGCGTCGTTATTTCCGCGCGGGGTGCGCATCCCGGGCAAGGCCAGGGCGTACGGCGCGGGCAGCAGCGCGGTGCGCGGGCTGAGGGTGGTTGGCCCGCCGTCGCCGGGGCAGGTTACCTGCGCCTCGAGCCAGCGCGCTTCGCCGTTCATGGCGCCAGATCCGAAGTCCAGAACGACTGTGAACAAACCGTTGGAAACTTGCAGGGTCGGCGAGACAACGGCTGGACCGATCTGAGCGCCCGAGCCGGCTTGATCGAACAGCAGGAACGTAAAGGCGCACAGGGCGTTGACCGGCGCCCCACTCTTGCGGAGTTGCCCCTGGTAGGTGAATCCTGTTCCGTTGGGCGTGCCGCTTACCAGGCCGGGTGCCGGCGTAAAAGGCGGCGCGCCGATCTGACCCAGGGTTGGGCCGGGACCCAGCGCAATGATCAGCGCAAGCGTGCCCGACAGTCCCAATATCCGGTTGAACAATGTCTGCATGTCTCCCTCCCCTGAAATCCCGCGCCCCGCTACGCGCGCGGCGCAAGTCCGTTAAGTATTGGGCCATCCGCCGTGCCGTCAAGTGGCATACTTTCCTGAAGTTTGGTCCCTGCGCCAAACGCCCTGGTTGCAAATGTGTTACGAAATTCTGAGCACCGGCATTGGGCGGGGTAATGTGGCTCGCCATGCGGCGCCCACCTGGGCCCGCATCGTGACGTTCGGCCCATAATGAAGCCATAGGCTACGCGCTTGATCACGGGCTCGAGTCTGTGCTCCGGCGCCCGGACCAGTGCGCCGCAACGGGAGGAAAAAAATGGCCGAATTCACTGTCAATACGAATCGTTTCGATCCCTACAAGAACTTCAAGTTCCGGGTCAAGTGGGAC
>JBDSIP010000465.1:0-11202 GCA_039917915.1 Thermoflexales bacterium | reverse complement strand
GGCCGGCCGCGCGGATCGGCCGGCGCAACGGGCCGGCGGGCGGGTGTGGCCGGGCTGGGGAAACCGACAGCCGGGCCGTCATAGACTAGCGCGCCGTCATCGAGCAGCACGCACTGGTCGGGGTGGGCGGCGAGCACATACGGGTGACGATGCTCGACCACCACCACGGCCACACCCTCGTTCGCCAGCGCGCGAAACAACGCCATCGCCTCGCGGGCCGAGGCCGGATCAAGCGAGGCCAGGGGCTCGTCGAGCAGCACCGCCCGCGGATTCATCGCCAGCACGCCCGCGATGGCCACTTTCTGTTTCTCGCCGCCGCTGAGCGAGAAAGTCTTCCGGTCGAGCAAGCCGGAAATGCCCAGGCGCGCCGCGATGCCGCGAATGCGCGCGTGAATCTTATCCCGCGGCAGGGCCAGATTTTCCAGGCCAAAGGCGAGTTCATCCTCCACATCGGTCGCTACGAGTTGGCGCTCGGTGTCCTGCAACACCGTGCCGACCCGCCTCGAGACCTGCATCAAGGTGAGGCTAGCCACCCGCTGGTCATCGAGCAACACTGCGCCGGTCAGCGCGCCTTCTGGATAGCGATGCGGGATCAGGCCGTTGATGCAGCGCATCAGGGTGGTCTTGCCGCTCCCGCTCGCGCCGGCGACAAAGGCCAGCTTCCCGGACTCGAAGCGAGTCGTCACGTCGCGCAGCACCGGCCGCTGGTCGCGATAGGCGCAGGTCAGGTGCTCGATGTGGATGCTCATGCCGCGGGCAGGGCGATCAAGCCCAGGCTCAGGGCCGCGGCCAGGGCCAGCCCAACGGCACTGATGCCGATGAGGACAAGGTCGCGCGCGCGGTAGCGCAACGCGCGAATCCAAGACCGCCGCCGGACCGCGCCAAAGCTGCGCATCTCCATCGCGTCGGCGACATCGGTCGAGTCGACCACGCTCCGCACGACGACGGGGATGACCAGCGGCGCGAAACGCCGGACCCGCTCGGCAAAGCCGCCCTTGGGTTTATCGAGCTCGAGCCCGCGCGCGCGCTGGGCGTCCATGGTTTGGGCGAAATCGCGCGACAGGGTCGGCACATAGCGCATCATCAGGTTCATGGTGAAGGCGAGCTTGTCCGGCGCGCCCAGCCCGCGCCACAGCACCCCGTAGTCGCGCGGGTTGATGGCCCGCACGGCGACGATGGTGGCCAGAAATGTGGCGAAGAGTTTGAGCGCATTCACGAAGGCATATTCGACCCCGCGCCCGGTGATCAGGTTGAGAACGGTAAAGATCGCGACGATGACGACCAGGGCGATCCAGGCCTGGCGCGTCTCGCGCCAGGTCAGGCGGGCCACCAGCGCGATAGCGGCCGCAGCCACGATCATCCCGCCCAGCACGAACGGGTTGGCGATGAGCAGCACGCTGGTGGTGAAGCCCAGGTAAAAAATCACCTGAGCCCGGGGGTCAAATGATTCGACGACCGAGCCGCGCGGGGTGTAGTCGAACGAAATCACGCGGTTGATTGTAGTCAGATTGCCAGAACTCGTCAGGGCCTCTTGTAGGTCACCAGCACGCGCACATGCTGGCTTTCCCTGCGGTTTCCCGCCCGGTCATAGGCGACCGCCCACACTTCGGCCGTGCCCGAGAAGCCAACCGGAATCGTCCACTTCACGCTGTAGGGGGCGACCGTCTTGATCGAGAAGGGTTTCTCGTCCCTGTTGGCGAAGAACTCCACCCGGTCGATGGCGACGTTATCGGTGACGACGGTTGTCACGTCGATCCATTCTTCCTTGGGCGCCTCATAGTAATCCCCGGCCAGGGGTTGGGCGACCCGCACATTCGGCGGGATGCCATCGACCGTTACGCGGACCAGGGCGTCGACGCTCTTGCCATCCTGCTCGATCCGGGTGAGCTTGAGGGTGTACGGCCCATTCCCCATTCCGCCCAGATCCCAGCGCTCGAGGACGTTGTTTTCGACCTGCTCTCCATGATCGGGGCCGATCTGCTGGAACTTGTCGGGGGCAGGGCTGAACCCGCGGGCAAAGGCGAGCTTGTAGCCCACCCAATTGCCGCCCTTGGCGTTGCCCTTGATTTCGATCGGGCCCGTGGCCAGGAGCGGGCTGACATAGCTGCCGTCCGCGGGCGTGGCAATGGCGACGTCGCCCTGGGCGATGGTGCTGCCGGCCTGGGCGTCGAATTCAAGCGGGGCTAGCGGATAGGCCGCCCTTTCCGCATCTGACCATCCGGCAATCCAATCAGCGGCCTGGGGTGGGAAGACATAAAAGACTTTCTCTTCAACTTTCTCCGGCGGCGTGCCGGGGCCGGCCAGCTTGCCGGTCTCCTTGTTGATCGGGAACTTTTGCACGACCCGGCTCACCTGGGTGGGCTCAGTGCCCTTGACGAAGATCTCGCTGGCGCCTGGGCAGATTCCGTTGGATGCCAGCCCATCGATCTGGCAGACGCCCCGGTCGACCAGCCCGTCGGGGCGGGTGAATTTGGTGTTCGGCTTGTCGCGATGAAGCGCGTTCATGACGTCGACCCAGATCGGGGCCGCGCCCGTCAGGCCGGTGACGCTGCGGTCCATCGACGTGTTGTCGGTGTTGCCCACCCATACCCCGACAACATAGTCGTTGGTGTAGCCCATCGTCCAGTTGTCCTTGTTGTCGTTGGTGGTTCCGGTCTTGACCGCGGCGGTGCGCTTGCCTGCCAGGTCGAGCTTGTCGCCAAATGAGGCTGCCCGCGCATTGAAGTCCGACAGCATGTCAGACAGGATATAGGTGAGCTGTTTGCTGTTCGGACCGAGCAGGTCGGGTTTGCGCGCCGGCTGGTATTGGTAGATGACATTGCCCTTGGCGTCTTCGACTCGCAGGATGGCAACCGGATCGAGCTCGCGGTAGCCGGCCTTACGTTGCGCAGCGGGCCGGGGCGTGCCCACCATTGAGCCGCCGTTGGCGAACACGTTGTAAACGTAGGTGAGGTCCAGCAGTTTGACCTCGCCGCCGCCCAGGGTGAGGGCCAGACCATAGAACTCGAGGCCCTTTTCGAGATCGGTGATGCCGAGCTTATGGGTCAGGCGGATGACGTTCCCGATCCCGGCCTGATTCAGCGCATCGACGGCGGGAATGTTGTAGGAGCGGGCCAGGGCCACGCGCATTCGGATCGGGCCGTGGTACCTCCGGTCGTAGTTTTCGGGCACATACGGGATATCGCCGCCCGAGGGGAAGGTGTTGCGGACATCCCAGAACATCGTCGCCGCGCTCTTGCCCTGGCGCAGCAGCTCGAGATAGGTGATCGGCTTGAAGGATGATCCGGGCTGGCGCAGGGCGGTGGCCACGTTGAACTTGCCGTCGATGGTGTCGTTGTAATAGTCGACGCTGCCGAGCATGGCCAGGATCTCGGCCGTGTCGCGTTTGAGCACGACAAGGGACGCGTTGTTGGCGTTCTTGCCGGCTTCCTGAAGCGCGGCGATCTGCTTCTGAGCGAGCTTCTGCACCTCGTCGTTGACCGATAGATCGAGGGTGGTGTAGATGCGCAGGCCGCCCCGGTTGACCAGGTCAGTGGCCGCGTCGGCGGTGATTCCGAGGTGGTCGGACAGCACATCGACCACATGGTCGCGGGCGTAGACCGCAAAGTGCGGAGCCTGGATGTTGAATCGGCTCTGGCGCGTGCGCAGTTTCAGCGACTGCAGCCGCGCGTCATCGGCCTGCTGGGGCGTCACAGAACAGTCCTTCACCCCCGCGTCGGTGCCCTCGACCATGGCCTGCAGGATGATCCCCTGGCGCACCTTGGCCTCATTGGGCTTGTCGTACGGGTTCTGGGCAGGGAACTGCGGAATCGGGGCCAGCGCGGCCGCTTCGGCCAGGTTCAGGTCGCGGGCGCTCTTGCCGAAGTAGACCCGCGCGGCGGCCTCGATGCCATAGGCCAGAGTGCCATAAAAGTTGGTGTTCAGATACCACTCGAGCTGGGTCTTCTTGTCGTAGCGCCGGTTGACTTCGATCGAGACCAGAGTCTCGCGGATCTTGACCTCGGTGGTGCGCTTTGGGCCTACCCGTTCATCGATGGGCGTGATGGCGTTCTTGACCAACTGCTGGCTGATGCCTGATGCGCCCTGGGTGACGCCGCCCTGCAGGTTGTTCAGCACCGCGCGGGCCAGACTGCGCAGATCGACGCCCTCGGTCTCGTAGAAGCGCCGGTCTTCGCTGGCGACCACGGCGCAACGCAGAAACGGCGAAATGTCGTCATATTTCACCCACTGCCGGTCGCCGGCAGTCTCGTCGAGGACCTCGTAGAGCAGTTTGCCGGTGCGGTCAAGGATGCGGGTGGTTTGGAAATCTTGTTCGACCTTTTGCAGTTTGCTTGGATCGGGCAGATTGCTGGTGAGGGTGTTGTAGACCGCGCTTGCGGCGGCGGCGACGGCCACCGGGATGGCGAGCGAGGCCGCGCCGGCCAGCACCCCGAGGATGACCAGGACGCGCAGAATGCGCATCGGGCCGCTGTTGCGACCCTTGTACCGGCGGCGTTGGCGCAGGCGGATGAGGTTAGTCGATCTCATGAAAGGGGGATCATATCGTATTGGCGGGCGCGATTCGCATGACGGACCGACGACGCATTACGATACGCCCATCAACCGCCATCGACTGCTCGTCCTGCTCCAACTCGCCGCCCTGCTCGGGCTGGCCAGCCTGGCCCGCCCGCCGGTGTTGCTGGTCCGCCTCGGGCCGCAGCAGCAGGTCAGCACCCGGATGCCGATCGCGGGGGTTCACACCCGTTTCAGCGACGAGGTCGAGGAGTGGAAGGTCCAGCGCGGGCTGGCCATGGTCCGCGAGATGGGCGCTGCCTGGGTTGTCGAGTTTTTCCCGTGGGCGTATGCCGAGCCTGCGCCCGGGCGCTACGACTGGGCGGCCTTTGATCGGATCATCAATCACGCCAACCGACAGGGCCTGACCGTGATCGCGCGGCTTGGCTTTGTTCCGCTCTGGGCCCGCGAGAAGGCGATTGGGAAGGTCGGGGCCGAGCAGACGACGGTGACCTTTTTGCCGCCCGCGCTGTACGACGACTTCGCGACGTTCGCTGCCGCGTTCGCCCGCCACTATGCCGGACAGGTGAAGTACTTCCAGGTGTGGAACGAACCGAACCTGGCCCTGGAGTGGGGGATGCAACCGGTCGATCCGGCTGGATACGTGGCGATGTTGCAGCAGGTCTATCCCGCGATCAAGGCGGCCAACCCCGACTCGGTTGTGCTGGGCGGGGCGCTGGCCCCCACGCTCGAGCCCGAGGGCAGCGCCGGCGGACTGAATGACCTGGTCTATCTGGAGCGCATCTACACCGCGTTAGGCGGCGGGCCGCGCCCGTGGGATGGCCTGGCCATCCATGCATACGGCTTCGATCGCCCGCCCGGGGAGGCGCCGGCCGCCGACCGGCTGAACTTCCGGCGGGTTGAGCAGGTGCGTGAGATCATGCGCGCGCACGGCGACGCCGGCGATGTCCATATCACCGAGGCGGGCTGGAACGACGATCCGCGCTGGCCGCGGGCGGTGACGCCGGCGAAGCGTATCGCCTATACGTTGGGGGCCTGGGATTGGGCGAGCGAGCACTGGGTGTGGGTGAAGAGCGTATCGATGTGGGTTTTCAAATTGCCGGCCCCGGCCCGCAACTATCGCGATCGCTTCACCTTTGTCACGCCCAGCCTCGAGCCGCTGCCAATATACGAAGAGATCCGGAAGGCGCTGGTTGAGGAGAGGTGAACAGTGTTCTATAATCAGAACACCTGTTCTATGAATGCCTTCGAGAAACTCGAGATGCTGGGCGCCCAGATGGGGCTCGAACCCGCTGAGGAAAGCGCCGCCGCGTCGAATCCGCACGCCCTGGCGGCCTGCGGGCACACGCCCGCCCAACTCGCCCAGGCCTTTGGCGGCTCGCCGGATACCAGCGTATCGATCAAGGACAAGAAAAAGAACTCGCTCGGCATCCATAATGCCATCATGCCGGGGGGCAAACGCATCGCCCTGCTCAAGACGATGCTGACCAGCGTGTGCGAGCGAAACTGCAACTACTGCCCCTTTCGCAAAGGCCGCGATTTCCGCCGGGCGACCTTCAAGCCCGACGAGATGGCTTCTGCGTTCACCCAGCTTCACGCGGGCAGGGCGGTCGAAGGGTTGTTCCTCAGCAGCGGCATCGCCGGCGGCGGCCCCCGCACCCAGGATCGTCTGATCGACACGATCGACATCCTGCGCCGGAAATACAAGTATCGCGGGTACGTGCACCTCAAGGTCATGCCGGGGACCGAGCGCGATCAGGTCCATCGGGCGATGCAGCTCGCCGATCGCCTGTCGGTCAACCTCGAAGCGCCCAACCAGACCGCACTGACCCGCCTGGCCCCGATGAAGATTCTGCTGGAGGAGTTGCTTCAGCCGCTGAAGTGGGCGGCCGAAATCAAAGCGGCCGGCCCGCCGCGCGGCAGCGTCACCGGCCGCTGGCCGTCGCTGGTTACCCAGTTTGTGGTGGGCGCGGCCGGCGAGAGCGACGTCGAATTGCTGGGGATGACTCAGAGCCTGAACAAGCAAATTGGGCTGCAGCGGGCCTACTTCTCAGCCTTCAGCCCGGTGCGCGACACGCCGTTCGAGAACATGACGGCCGAGAATCCGTGGCGCGAGCATCGCCTGTATCAGGCCAGCTTTCTGTTGCGCGACTACGGGTTTGAGTTTGAAGATCTTCCGTTTGGCGCGGCGGGGAACCTGCCGCTCGAGACCGACCCCAAGGTGGGCTGGGCCAGGCAGAACCTGACCGAGTCCCCGGTCGATGTCAACAAGGCCGACCGGCGGACGCTGCTCAAGGTGCCGGGGATTGGGCCGAAGGGCGTGGACGCGATCCTGCGCGAGCGCGGTCGGGGCACGCTCCGCGAATTGGGTGATCTCCGGGCGTTGGGTGTGCTCGCCCAGCGCGCCGCGCCGTACATTCTGCTAGCTGGACGCCGGCCCGTGGCGCAGATGAGTCTGGGAATCTGATTTATCTCGAAACCCACTGCCCCAGCGAAAAAACCTCGCGGGTCTCCAAGACCCGCGAGGTTTCAGCTTTCCTCATTCCCTACGAACCGGCTCAGTTCGGATTCATCTCGAGGCTCCAAATGAAAAGCCTTGAATTGCTCAACGCCGCCGAACCATCCCAGCACCTCTTCTCTCGCGATCCTTGTCGGCTGATCAGTGCACGTCGCCGCATACGATGTCCAGGGCCAATCGCGGAAATCGGCCACAAATCCATGGCGCTGTGGGTTTCTGTGGATGTAGGCGGTCAACTGCATGAAGTACGCTTCGCTCTCGACCTCGATACGATGAAAGCGTTCTTCGAATAACCTGCCAGAGCGTCGATATAGCTTGTTGTAGGCCTTGGCATAAGCGTTGAATAGATTGGAGAATGCCTGAGTCGCGCTGGCGTTCGCCGATGGCGTTGAGACATCAAGAGACCTGGGAGCTTGCCTGATCCTGGCCAGCAGGTGGAAGTGGTTCCGCATCAAGCAGTACGCGAACGTGTCAACGACCGGATACACATGTTTGGCATACAAACCCAGGAAATAGTCGCAGTTCCGGTCTTCCCGGAAGATATCTTCACGGTTGTTGCCGCGATTGAAGAGATGAAAGATCTTGCCTGCCTCAAGCGGAATCGTGTTCTGCATCGCGGAGTTTATGGGTAAAGGGGTTCAAGGAGACCTCGCGGGTCTTAAAGACCCGCGAGGTCTTTGGGGCTCGCGCGGGCGCTCAATCTTCCAGCTTCAACATCGCCATGAACGCTTCCTGCGGGATCTCGACCGAGCCTACGGTCTTCATCCGCTTCTTGCCTTCCTTTTGCGTCTCGAGCAGTTTGCGCTTGCGGGTGATGTCACCGCCATAGCACTTCGCCAGCACGTCCTTGCGCATCGCCGGCTTGGTCTCGCGGGCGATGATCTTCGCCCCTATCGCGGCCTGGATCGGCACTTCGAACATCTGGCGCGGGATCACTTCCTTGAACTTCTTGGTCAGGGCGATGCCCTTGTGCTGGGCATGATCGCGGTGCACGATCATGCTCATGCTGTCCAGCGGCTCGCCGTTGACCAGAATGTCCATCTTGACCAGGTCGCCGGTCCGGTACTCGTCAAACGCATAATCCAGAGACGCATACCCCTTGGTCCCGCTCTTCAGCCGGTCATAGAAATCGATGATCATCTCGGCCAGCGGCAATCTGTAGGTGAGCATCACCCGGTTCGGGTCGAGATACTCCATGTTGACGCTCTCGCCCCGCCGCCGGGTGACCAGCTCCATGATCGGCCCGATGAATTCCTTGGGGCTGAAAATCTGAATCTTCATCCACGGCTCGCGCATCTCCTCGAGCTTGCTCGGATCGGGCATGTCCGAGGGGCGGTCGACGGCGATGACCTTGCCCCCGGTGAGCACCGCCTCGTATTCGACGCTCGGCGCGGTGATGACGACATCCAGGTCATATTCGCGCTCGAGCCGCTCCTGGATGATTTCCATGTGGAACATTCCAAGGAAGCCCACCCGGAAACCGAAGCCCAGCGCGGCGCTGCTCTCCGGCACAAAACTCAGCGACGCGTCGTTGAGCTGGAGCTTGTCCAGCGCGTCGCGCAGGAGCGGATAGTCGTCGCTGAACGTCGGATAGATCCCGGCGAAGACCATCGGCTTGGCCGGCTTGTAGCCGATCAGCGGTTCAGCCGGATTGACCGCGTCCACCAGCGTGTCGCCGACGCGGGCCTCGCGCACACTCTTGAAACCGGTCGCGATGTAGCCGACCTCGCCCGCCCCCAGCGACGCGCAAGGCGTCATGCGCGGGGCAAAGGTCCCGATCTCGATCGCCTCGCAGGCCGCGCCAGTGGCGAACAGGCGCAGCTTTGTTTTCATCGTGATCGTGCCGTTCATGACGCGGGCGTATGCGATAACGCCTTTGTAGGCGTCGTAGTGGCTGTCGAAGATCAGGGCCTGGAGCCGCGCGTTTTCGTCGCCTTTAGGAGGCGGCACGTCAGTGACCACCCGCTCGAGCACCTCTCGGATGCCGAGCCCTTCCTTCGCGCTGATCCTGAGGATCCGGGCGGGATCGTCGCCCAGCAGCTCGCCCACTTCCCTGGCCACTTCGTCCGGCCGGGCGTGCGGGAGGTCGATCTTGTTGATGACCGGGATCACGTGCAGGTTGGCCTCGAGGGCGAGATACAGGTTGGCCAGGGTCTGGGCTTCGATGCCCTGCGATGCGTCGACGACGAGCAGCGCGCCTTCGCACGCGTTCAGGGCCCGGCTGACCTCGTAGGTGAAGTCGACGTGCCCGGGTGTGTCGATCAGGTTGATCTCGTAGTTCTCGCCGTTCAGGGCGATGTAATTCATCCGCACGGCGGAGGCTTTGATGGTCACACCCTTCTCGCGCTCGAGATCCATCGTGTCGAGGAGTTGCTCATGCATCTCGCGCTTGCTGACGGTGCCGGTTGTTTCGAGCAAGCGGTCGGCCAGGGTGCTCTTGCCGTGGTCGACGTGCGCGATGATGCAGAAGTTGCGAATCTGGTTCATGGGTGGTCGCAACACGATATCACAACCCCCATCACCGTCATCCTCCGCGATATGCCCTGCGCTGTCAGAGCGGGACTTGTCCGCAGATTACGCAGATTCACGCAGATTGGCATGCGCGGCCCCGCCAGGGCCGCCGGCACGCCCAAGACGATGAAAGCTCAGGAATCGCCGCGCTTCCGCCGGAAGATGACTCCGCCGACGTACCGTATGAAGACGGCGGGAATCGTTACGGATGGCGGAGTCCAGGCTGCATAAGTGCATTGTGTAATCATGCTATATAATCTGTAATCATGGTGCGAACTCAAATCCAACTCACTGAAATACAGGCGCGCGTGCTGAAACGGCTGGCGATGGCCGGAAACATTTCGATGGCCGAAGTGATTCGGCGCAGCATCGACCAGACGCTGACCGCGTCGCGCACGCCATCCGTCGACGACCGACGCGCACGCGCGCTGAGCGCCGTGGGCGCGTTCGGGTCTGGCAAACGCGATCTTGCCCGGCGTCACGACGAGGCGCTGGCGGAGGCCTTTGAATGAGCGGAGTGTTCTGCGATACATCGGCGCTTTTCGCGATGTTGGACCGAGACAGCGCGCTGCATGCTGAAGCGTCCGCTTAGTGGCGTGAATTGGTCAACAGCGATGTTCAGCTCGTGACCACGAATTACGTCATCGTCGAGATGGCGGCGTTATTGCAGCGCCGTGTCGGCCTGGACATCGTTCGACGCTTTCAAACCGATGTCGTCCCCGTGTTCGAGATCGCGTGGATCGATCAACCCGCTCATGCGCGCGCGATGGAGGCCATGCTGACCGCCAATCGGCGCCAACTCAGCCTGGTCGATTGCGCCTCGTTCGACTCGATGCGCCAGCTTGGAATTAGGGTTGCCTTCGCGTTTGATCAGCATTTCGCGGAACTGGGTTTCGAGCGCTATCGGGCGTCCTGATTCTCGCGAAACGTTGGCCCGGAAGCCAGCCGACCCGTCTGGCGAAGCGTCGAACCAGCGCGCAAGCCGAAGGCCAAGGCTGTAGTCGCCGGCCGACGAGCGGCACCAGGCCCGGGCGGCGAAGATGTTTCCGCGCTCCGAGGCGAGCCGCTTGAGCCACACGGTTTGGTCGGTTTTCAGCACGTAGAGCCGCCCGGCGTACAATGACGCGACGGAGGACAGCATGCGCACCCCATTGAAGATGATCTCAACCGCCAGGTCCTGGCTGGCCCTCGGCCTGTTGCTGGCTGGCTGCGGCGGGGTTGCCGCGCCCAGCACGCCATCGGCATTGCTCATCTCGCCCAGCCGAGACAGTGTCATCACCGTTGGCCAGCCCGTCGCCGTCGCCGGCACCGTCAGCGGCGCATCGATTCGCTCGGTCGATATCTACGTCGACGATCGCAAGTTCGCCACCGTCGCGAACAAGAACGAATCGCTCAATCAGTTCATCATCAACGTTCAATGGACGGCGGATCTGGCGGGCAGCCATCTCGTCCAACTGCGTGGTCTCGATGACAAGGGCAGCACCGTCGCCCAGTCCGAAAACGTCATCGTCACGGTCAAACCCGCAACCGCCGCCCCGACTGCGGTGATCGTGGTGACGACGGTGATTACGGTCGTCGCGCCCACACCCTCCGCAGCACAGTCCACCCCCGTGCCGCCTGTGGCCGGAACACCCGGGGCCGGACCAACCGCGGCAGCGACC
>JBDSIP010000464.1:0-3545 GCA_039917915.1 Thermoflexales bacterium | reverse complement strand
CCGATGCCGGCGGCCTCCTCAAATAGCGCCCGGCGCTCCTCGGGCTTCTGGGCCAGCGCGTCATCGACCATGCCCTGGCCGATCACCGTGTACGTGCGTTCGGCCAGTCCGGTGTGGCTGAGCAAATCGCCGATGTCGCGCAGGCGGACTTTGTTGCCATTCAGCAGATACTCGTTCGCGCCGTCCCGGAACGCCCGCCGGCCGATCTCAATTTCGGAGAACTCGATTGGGAAGAAGCCGTCGCTGTTGTCAAAGGTCAGCAGCACTTCGGCCATGCTCGCGCGCGCGCGGCGGGTGCTGCCCGAGTAGATCATGTCGTCGGTACGCTTGCCTCGGAGCAGCGAGTACGACTGCTCGCCGAGCGCCCAGCGCACGCCATCGGCGACATTGGATTTGCCGCTGCCGTTGGGGCCGATCACGGCCGTGATGCCGGCCCCGAATTCAAACGCCTGCCGGGAGGCGAAGGTTTTGTAGCCCGAGAGAGTGACTTTCTTGAGACGCATGGACAGGCGATTGTACTGGGGCGGGGCGAGTCTCGCCCCACATTACAATACGCCGACCTATGACCTCGGCCCCAGAAGAGCGGGCAGAGCGACCGGTCGAATCGCTTGCCAGTTTGTTGTCTCATATTTCGCCTCGCTTTGAGGAGGCGGGACTTGAGCTGGTGAAGCGCGCCTATGCTGTGGCGGAAGAAGCCCATGTCATGCAGCGGCGCAAGAGCGGCGAGCCGTATATCGTGCATCCACTGGCGGTAGCCGGATTGTTGGCGGCCATCAACCTGGATGCGGCGGCGCTCAGCGCGGCCCTCCTGCACGATGTGGTCGAGGACACCGTGGTCGGGCTGGACGATCTGCGCAAACAGTTTGGCGATGAAATTGCGGGTCTGGTCGACGCAGTAACCAAGCTGAGCAAGACCGCCGACTACCGAACCGATCGTGAGGCGGAGAGCCTGCGCAAGATGCTTGTCGGCGTGATCAAGGACCCGCGGGTCATCCTGATCAAGCTTGCCGACCGGCTGCACAACATGCGCACCCTCGAGGCCCAACCTCCCGAGAAGCGCAAGAAGACGGCCCGTGAGACGCTTGAAATCTACGCCCCGCTGGCCAATCGACTTGGTATGTGGGAGTGGAAGCAGGAACTTGAGGATCTTGGGTTCCGCTACGCCGAGCCGCATGCCTACGATTCCATCCGCGAAATGCTTGCGGAGGACGCCGACGCGCGGAAGGCCTCGCTCAACAACTACATCCAGATGTTGCGCGACACCCTGACCCGGGTGGGTGTCGGCGAGGTGACCCTCACCGGCCGCACCAAGCAGATCTTTAGCATCTGGCGCAAGATGCAAAGCAAAGATCGTAGTTTCGACCAGATCATGGACACCCGGGCGATCCGGGTCATCATCGAGGATGGCTCGCCGCGCGGCCCGATCCCGGGCGCTCCGCCCGAGAACCCGTGTCTGACGGGCGACTGCGACGACGCGCCGGTTGAAGCCATCGTGCAGGGGCTGAACAACGAGCGCCAGCGTGAGACCGAAGCCCGGCCGGCTGAATCCGCCCGCTTGCGCGAGGAGACGGCAGTCTTCCGGTGTTATCAGGCTCTTGGCGTCGTCCACCAGTTATGGACCCAAATCCCGCGCGAGTTTGATGACTATATTTCGCGGCCCAAGAACAACAGCTACCGCAGCCTGCACACGGCGGTCCGGACCGGCGATGGTAAAACGCTGGAAGTTCAGATACGAACCCGCGCGATGCACAACCATGCCGAGTATGGCGTGGCCGCGCACTGGCTTTACAAGGAGTCCTCCGCGCTCAGCGGAAATTATCAGCAATATCTGAAGACTCTGCAGGATTCGATCCAGAGCCTGAGCACCGCCGAGAATGACGCGCCCAGTTTTGTGGATGCCCTCAAGGAGCAGAATGTCGACCAGCTCAAGGAGACGGTCTTCTGCTTCACGCCCAAAGGCAAGGTGATCGAACTTCCGCGCGGCGCGACCGTGCTCGATTTCGCTTATCACATCCACACCGATCTTGGCCATCGTTGCCGTGGCGCGAAAATAAGCGGCGCCTTTCGCCCGGTCACCTATAAGCTAGAGGACAACGATCAGGTCGAGGTGATGGCGCGCCCGGACGGCGGGCCCAGCCGGGACTGGCTGCGCGGCGATTACGTCCAAACCGCCAGCGCGCGCAACAAGATTCGCCAGTACTTTCGCAGGCTGGATCAGGATCAGAACATCGCGGCCGCCAAGGAGATCATCGAGCGCGAATTCCGCCGGCTGTCCGTGACCGATTGGATGAACATGTCCGAGCTGCTCAAGCTCTTCAAGATGGATCCCGACCAGGAGTCGGAGTTTCTCGAGAAGGTGGGCTCGGGCGCGATCTCGCAGACCAGCCTGGCGTCGCGGATTCTTGAGGAGGACAAGCGCCTGCATATGGGCAAGGAGGTGCGCACCAGCATCATCCAGTCTTTTCTGCGGCGGGCCGATTCGCGGGTCGACAAGACTGTCAAGCGGGGTTGGGCGGTCCCGGGCGCGCACGGGTTGCTGATCCAGGAGGCCACCTGCTGCAAGCCGCTGCCGGGCGATCAGGTTGTCGGCTATCTCACCCGCGGTCAGGGCATTCGGGTGCATCGCCGGGACTGCAAAAACATCATGAGCGCGGACGGGAATCGATTGATCGATGTCGCCTATATGGTTGGCGATGAGATCACGACCATGGATGAGGTTCAGGTGCTGATCACCGGCGCTGACCGGCCCGGCCTGATCCACGACATCACGGGCGTGCTCACCCGCAAGGTGATCAACATCCTCGACATCAAGGTCATTCATCGCGACAACCGGATGGGCGAAGCCATCGTGTGGGTGAAGATGGGCATCTCCGATGCGCGTCAGCTTGCGATGGTGCTGGAGCAATTCGGTTCGGTGCCCAACGTGCTCGAAGTGCAGCGCGTCACGCGGCCGCGGTAGATGATGGTGTAAAGACACATGCATGTGTCTTTACGTTATCATTTTCGCTTGCGCCGCAGATCCGGCAGGCGGGTCAGGCGGGTGGCATGCTCGGAGATGAACAGTCGCAATGCCGTCGGGCGAAAATCAACCCGCCCAAATGAGGCGGGGCGCAGGCTCAAACGATAGGGCAGGTACTTGCCGCGATCCGGATCGAGCAACTCGCGGCCGCTGCGGCGCGCCAGATCCTGATCGATCATCCGGCACACAAAGAAATGCTCGCGCAGCATGAAGTTTCGGGACAACTGCGTGTCGATCACCAGGACCTTGCGCAATATGCGCACCCGGGCGCCAAGCTCTTCCATGATTTCGCGCTTGAGCGCGTCTTCGAGCGTGGCATCGCCGTCTTCGACCCCGCCGCCGCAGGTGACGTAGTAGTGCGGTCGGTCGGGCTTGATGCGCTTGATGACCAGAATCCGATCGGGGCCGGTGAGGATGATCCCGCGCACGCGGTGGTTGACCTTCATGAATCCTTAACAAGTGTATCGCAAGCGGCATGCCACGCCCCGGCGTACGCCGGGGCGTGGCATGCCGCTTGCGATACACT
>JBDSIP010000463.1:0-4753 GCA_039917915.1 Thermoflexales bacterium | reverse complement strand
CGCCGGGGGATATCGCCTCCGGAGTTTGTTTTGTTGGTCGTTCTTATTGATAGCGCCCGGAGATGGAGAAGTTGTGGAGGCGGGCTGGAGAAGGTGAAAACTCGGCAACGGGCCATAATCGACCCACGATGCCCATCGAACCCTTCAAGATCGAGCGCTACTACGCGAAATACGAGTTCAGCGCCCGCTACATGCTGTCCTCCAGCGACTGCGAATCCCGCCCGATCGGCGAAATCCTGGCCTTCGAGCCCGGCGCGGCCGAGCGCCTGCAGCAAGTTTGGCTGGGCTACACCGAGGGGCCGGGCGCGCCCGAGCTGCGCGCGGCGATCACCGCGCTCTATACGAATATCGCGCCCCGCCAGATCCTCGTCCACACCGGGGCAGAAGAGGCGATCTACACCTTTTTCAACGCCCTGCTCGCCCCGGGCGATCACGTCATCGTCCAGACCCCGGCTTACCAGTCTGCCCTGAGCATCCCGCGCGCGCTGGGCTGCGCCATCAGCGAGTGGCCGGGGCGCAACGAAGACGGCTGGGCGCCCGACCTCGACGCGCTGGCCGGGCTCATCCGGCCCAACACCAGGGCGCTGTATCTGTGCTCGCCGGCCAACCCGACCGGCTTCCATTTCAGCGCCGAGGCCTTCCGGCGTGTCATCGCCCTGGCGGAGTCGCGCGGGATCGTGGTCTTCTCCGACGAGGTGTATCGCGAGCTCGAGCACGATCCCGCCCTGCGCCTGCCGGCCGCCTGCGACCTGGGCGAGCGGGCGGTCTCGCTGGGCGTGATGTCGAAAGCATATGGCCTGGCCGGTTTGCGCATCGGCTGGGCGGCCAGCCGAAACACCGCTCTGCTCGCCGGCATGGCCAACGTAAAGGACTACCTCAGTATCAGCAACAGCGCGCCGAGCGAGTTCCTGGCCGGCATCGCCCTGCGCCACCGCGAGGTCCTGATCCGGCGCAACCTCGGCATCATTCAGCGCAACCTTACCCTCGTCGATGCCTTCCTGGCCCAACGCCCGGGGCTGTTCTCCTGGGCCCGCCCCCAGGCCGGCCCGATCGGCTTCATCCAGTACCACGGAGCCGGCACCTCCGCGGACTTCTGCCTGCAGGTCGTCGAGGGCTGCAGCGTCCTGCTCGCCCCCGGCGAGCTCTACGAGCGCCCAGGCTACTTCAGGCTCGGGTTCGGCCGGGAAAGCCTGCCGGAGGCGCTCGCTTCCCTCGAGGAGTTTCTTTCAAGTTGGTTACGTTGATCATCAGACCCGCGAAAGCGGCAATCCAGTGCAAAAGCTCGTGCCGTTTTGCGCAAAGGCAAAAGCATGGATTCGTCCACTGGATTCCCGCTTTCGCGGGAATGACGGCGAAGGGGTGTTATTGGGCGAATGGCTATGCTGGCCAGCTTAACCAGTCCTTACTCACCTGATCCACCTGATCCACCTGATCAAACCTTATCAACCTTACCAACCGTACCAACCTTACCAACCTTACCAACCTTACCAACCTTACCAACCTTATCAACGACATGCCCCCCGCCAGCCCGCTCCTCCGCTCGAAGACCGCGCCCCCGCGCGCGGCGCGCCGGACGCTGGCCCGGCCGCGGCTGATGCGGCTGCTGGGAGAGGCCCTCGAGCACACCGTCACCGTGCTGCAGGCCGCGACCGGGTATGGCAAGAGCACCGCCCTGGCCGCATTTGTCGCCGGCAAGGTGCCCGCGACCTGGGCCTGGTACACCGTCAGCGAGGATGACGCCGAGCCCGCCCGCTTCCTGGCCTACCTCATCGAAGCGCTGCGCCTGCGCCTGCCCGAGTTTCCGGCCGGGCCTGCCGCGCGCCTGGCCGAGGCCGCCCAACTCGGCGAGGGCTGGACCCGGGTCGTCGACGTGCTGGCCAATGCCCTGGACGAGTGCGGCCGGGACGTGCTGCTGGTCATCGATGACTACCACTTTGCCGCCGACGCGCTGGCCGTCCAGCGCCTGCTCGACCGGCTGCTGGCGAACCTGCCCCCTCGCGCCCACCTGTTGATCGCCACCCGCGTCCCGCTCACGAGCAGTGCCATGCCCGGACTGCGCGCGCGGGGCGAGGTGCTTGAGATGAGCGCCGACGCGCTGGCCTTTCAATCCGAGGAGATCGGGGCGCTGTTCGAGCGCGTTTATGGTCTGAGCCTGGCCCCGGGCGAGATTGATGGCATCGCCCGGATCAGCGAGGGCTGGCCGATGGGGCTGCAACTGGTCTGGCAGAGCGCTGCCCGGGCAGACGGCGCCCAGGCCAGCCCGGCCGAGCGCCGCCAGCGGATTGCGCGGGCGGTCGCCGGCGAACGTCCGGCCGGGCGGAATGCTCTGTTTGAGTATCTGGCCCGGGACGTGCTGCGCGCCCAACCCGCGACGCTGCAGGCTTTCCTGCTCGACGTGTCGGTGTTGCGCGAGCTCACTCCGGCCGCCTGCGACGCCGTGACCGGCACGGGCGGCGCGGCCGAGACCCTGCGCCGGCTGCACGAATCGGGGCTTTTTGTGGTCGGGCTGGGCGAGCAGCATTACCGCTTCCACGTGCTCTTCCACGATTTCCTGCGCGCCCAGCTCGCCCGCGAGGAGGGCCGGGCCGAGCGCCTGCACCGCCGGGCGGCGGCCCATTGCCGCACAACGGGCGATGCCGAGTCGGCCGCCCGGCACGCCCTGGCCGCCCGCGACGACGCGGCCGCGGCCGAAGACATCGAGCGGGCCGGGCGGGCGGCTCTCGAGGCCGGCCGGCTGCGGGCGGTGGCCGGTTGGCTCGGCGCGCTGCCCGCCGACATCACCACTGCCCGGCCGGCCCTGCAACTCCTGCTGGGCGACATCGCCCGCCTGCGCAGCCGCTTTGAGGACGCCGAGGGCCACTACACCCGGGCCGAGCAGATCTGGCGCGAGCGGGGCGATCTGGCCGGCGTGGGCCGCGCCCTGCGCGCCCGCGTAACGGTGTATCTGGATACAGTTCAGCCCGCCCGGGCCGAGACGCTGCTGCTCGAGTCGATGCGCCTCGCAGGCGGTGACGCGCCGGGCGAGCACGCCCGGATGCTCGAGATGCTGGCCGAGAACCGGCTCAACGCCGGGCATCCCGAGGACGCCGAGCGCCTGCGATCCGAGGCCCAGACGGCCCGGGGCGGTTCGCCGGTCGAGGACACCCTGAGCGTGCGGATCAAACTGCGCACCGGGCGGATTGACGACGCCCGGCTGATCCTGGAGGGCTGGCTGGCCGGCGAGCGGGCCGGGATCGCGCGGGGAGAAGAGCCGCCCCCGCGCTCGCACCGCGAGACCATGCTGGTCCTGTCGCTGATCGAATCGCTGCGGGGCGAGGCCGGGCGAGCCCTGGCCCTGGCAGAGGAAGGCATCGCCCTGAGCGAGCGCCTTGACGCCCCGTTCATGACTGCGGTGGCCCGGGCCCGCCTGGGGCACGCCCAACAGCTCAATCCCGCGGCGCGCGACGCCGCCATCGACAACTATCAGACCGCGATGGGGCTGGCCGAGCGCCTGGCCGTCCGCCGTTTCCGGGCCGAGCCGTTGTGGGGGCTCACCCGGGCGTATGGCCTGGCCGGCGACCTGCCGGCGGCCCGCCGCGCGGCCGGCGAAGGCATTGAGATCGCCCGTTGGGCGGGGGACGCCTGGATGGCCGCCCACATCCAGATGGCGCTGGGTGCGAGTCTGGTCGGCGCAGGGCAGTCGCGCGAGGCCCTGGCCTGGCTCGAGCCGGCCGGGCAGGGATTTGGCGCATGTGGCGACGCTCTGGGAGTCGCCGCCGCTGACCTGTGGCGCGGGCTGGCCCTGCTCGATCGCCAGCAGACGCCCGAGGCGGTGGCCTGCGCCGACGCCGCATTGAGCGCGTGCGCCGAGCACGGCTACGCGTTTCTATGGCAGCGCCCGACCCTGATTGGGCCGGCCCATTCGCGCCGGCTTGTCCCGCTGCTGATTGAGACCCGCCGGAGTGGACAGCAGTCCGCGGCGGCGGCCCGGATGCTGGAGCGGCTTGGCCTGCCTGAGATCGAGCGCCACCCGGGCTATGCCTTGCGGGTGCAGGCCTTTGGCGCGTTTCGGGTCTGGCGCGGTGAGCAGGAGATCGAGCCGCGCGAGTGGCAGCGCGACAAGGCCCGCCAGCTCTTTCAGTTGTTCCTGACCGTGCGCGGACAGCCCCTGCAGCGGGATGCCATCACCGAGCGCTTGTGGCCGTCGCTCAGTATCGAGGCCGCCCAGCGCGATTTTAAGGTGGCCCTGAATGCGATGTACAAGGCGCTCGAGCCGGCCCGCCCGGCCGACGCGCCTTCGGCCTACATCGCCCGGGATGGGACCGCCTACTGGCTGCGCAAAGAGGCCGACTTGGCCGTTGACGCGCTCGCCTTTGAGCAAGCCTGCGCGGAGGCGCTGCGCCATCTCGACCCGGTGTCGGTGGATGGTCCCGAGTTCGGGCCAGCCGTCGAGGCCCTGGAAGCGGCCCTCGCCGCATATCGAGGCGACTATCTGCCGGAGGCGCTGTATGACGATTGGGCCCGCGCCCAGCGCGAGCGGCTGCTGGCGCTGTATCTGCGCGGGTCGGAGCGCCTGGCCGCGTCCAAGCTGGCCCAGGGTCAGCCCGCTGTGGCCATACGCCTGTGCGAGGCCATCCTCGCCCGCGATCCGTGTTGGGAAGGCGCGTATCGGTTGATGATGGAGGCTCAGGCGGCGTTGGGCAACCGAGCCCAGGCGGTGCGGGTCTACCAGCGTTGTGCTGAGGCCCTGCGGGCCGAGCTTAACGTTGCGCCT
>JBDSIP010000462.1:0-10710 GCA_039917915.1 Thermoflexales bacterium | reverse complement strand
GCACGATCGCCGCCGGCGACAGGATCAAGCAGGCTTTCCCGGGCTGCCGCATCGTCGGCCTCGAGCCCACCCAGTGTCCAACGCTCTACAACAACGGTTATGGCAGCCACGAGATCCAGGGCATCGGCGACAAGCACGTGACGTGGATCCACCACGTCGCAAACATGGACGGGCTGGCCTGCATCGACGACATGGAAAGCCTGCGCATTACGCACGTGTTCACCCACCCGCTGGGGAGCGAGGCCCTGACAAAGCACTACGGCGTGAGCGCCGCCGACGCCGCCCGCATCGCCGACATCTTTGGCATCAGCGGCGTGTGCAACCTGATCGGGGCGATCAAAACGGCCCGGCACTTTGGCCTCGGCAAGAAGGACGTGATCCTGACTGTGGCGACCGACAACAATGACCGGTATAAGTCGGTGATGGAGTGGATGGAGCGCGACCACGGCCCGATGAGCGACACCGTCGCCCACATCCGGATCGGGGGAATTCTCCGCCACCAGAAGACCGACTGGTTCCGCGACGGCACCCCGGACGCGCGCCGGCAATGGCACAACCTGAAGTACTACACCTGGGTCGAGCAGCAGGGCAAGACGGTCCAGGAGCTGAACGCGCAACTTGACCCGGACTGGTGGCTCGAGCACCAGGCCATGGTGGGCGACACCGATCGCCGAATTCAGGAGATGCGCGGCGGATGATCCACCCCGAGGATCGGGTCCTGGTGTGCCTGGTGAATTCGGCTCGTGACCTCGAAATCGCGCGCTGGGATCACTGGTATCGCCTCCCGGTCCGCGCCGCGCCGCGCGAGTATCTGGCGGATGTATTGTGCTTTTATCTCACCGCCGATTTCGGCGACGAGAAGTGGTCGATCCACGAGTACGCCCGAGTGCGCGGGCATGAACTCGTCCGGCGGATCGACCTGTTCCCGGACGAGCCCGCCCATCCACGCGCGGGTGAGGTCTATTACAAGTATCAGCTTGGGCCGTTGGAGCGCCTGGCCCGGCCCATCCCCTCGCTCAAATGGCGGCGCATCACGTCAATGCAAACCAATGGCGACCGTCTGTTGCACGCGCTCGAAATCGCGGATCTGGCGGAAGAGAAGGGGCTGGTCCGGCTGATGGACGATGACGACGGAGGACTGGCGACAGATGAAGGATAACGGACGACCGAATTTGAGACACCCATGAACACAGACAACACCATCGACCAAAGCATCGTTGAAGATGTGGACGGCATCACCGTTATCCGCGGCGGCGGCGGGCAGCGCGGCTGGAATGGCATCAAATACAAACAGGGTCTCTCGGGCAAGAACGCCGGCGCGCAGAATCTGTCGATCAATGTGGCGACCGTGCCGCCGGGCGCGATCGCCTACGCCCACATCCACGACGGCTTCGAGGTGATGCTCTTCATCGTCCAGGGCCGGGTCCGACATACCTACGGCGAGAACCTCGAGCAGGCGGTAGAGAACGAGGCCGGCGACTTCATCTACATCAAGCCCGGCGTGCCGCATGAGGTCTACAACATCGGCGACGGTCCGCTGATCGCCTTCGTCGCGCGCTCAACCGCCGATGAGTGGGACAAGATCGTCAACTATCCGTCAAAGCATCGACCGGCTCAAGACCTGATTTCCTGACGCAACAGTCCCCGGCTTCGCGGGGACTGTTGCGTCAGGTATATCCCAACACTATGCCTAAAATCACTTACACCTGGGACGACATCGACGCCCTCACCCGCCAGCTCTCGGAACAACTGCGCGGCCAGCCGATCGACGCCGTCATGGCGATCACCCGCGGCGGAATGATCCCGGGCTGCCTCATCAGCGAGATGCTCGACATCCGCAACGTGATGACAGCGGCGGTGATGTTCTATACCGCGGTCGAGAAGACCATCGACGAACCGCGCTTTCTGCAGTTCCCCGCCGATCCGCTGCTGGTCGGCAAGCGCATTCTGATCGTCGACGACGTGTGGGACAGCGGCAAGACCGCGATGGCGGTCCGCCATCGGGTGGTCGAAGCCGGCGGGCAGCCGGTCGTCGCCGTCATCCACTACAAGCCAACGGCCAGCCGCTACCCAAACGATCGGCCGGATTTCTATGCCTTCGAGACCGACGCCTGGATTGTGTATCCTTGGGAGCCGGAAGAGGAAGAGCTGTAGATCCATCCGCAGACAGAGTTCCCGAAGGGTCCCCGCTGCAGCGGGAGTGGGCGCTTAGGGGTGTCTGGCCTGCGCGGAGCACAACCATGGACAAGATCGACTTCGACGAATACCAGCGCCAGTCGCGCAAAACGTGGAGCCTCATCAGCACCGATCACGCCATCGTTTATCCCACCCTGGGCCTGGCAAATGAGGCCGGCGAAGTGGCCGGTAAGGTCAAGAAAATTTTCCGTGACCGGAGCGGCGAGATCACGCCCGCCGACCGCGAGGCGCTGAAGGGCGAGCTGGGCGACGTGCTATGGTATCTGGCCCAGATCGCGACCGAACTCGACCTCAGCCTGGAAGAGATTGCCAGCGCCAACCTGGCCAAGCTCTTTGATCGGCTCGAACGCGGCAAGATCAAGGGCGACGGTGACACCCGCTGATGCGCCTCATCTTCGCCCGGCACGGGCAGAGCGAAGCCAATGCGTTGCGGATCATGTCCAACCGCGACCTGCCGCATGGGTTAACGGCGCTCGGCTGGGAACAGGCGGCCGCGCTGGCGGGGCGGATAGCCGAGGAATCGCCAACGGCCCTGTACTGCAGTCCTCTTCTCCGGGCACGCCAAACTGCGAGCGCGGTCGAGTTGGCCTGCGGCCTGACCGCCCTGCCTGTCGACGCGTTGCGCGAGCCCGACTGCGGCGACGTGGAGGGCCGGGGCGATCCCGAGGCCTGGCAGGCGCACGACGAGACGGTTGCGCGGTGGATGGCCGGCGAACCCAACGCCCGCCCGCCGGGGGGCGACAGCCTCAACGATGTGCGGGCACGCTTCTTGCCGTTCATTGACGGGTTGGTCGGGTTGTATCGGACTAGCGAGGCGACGATCGCGCTGATCGCGCACGGCAGCCTGCTCACGTTTATGTTGCCCGAGCTGTGCGCAAACGTGCCCTTGAATACGGCCGCGCGCCTGGGCATGCCCAATGCGGGCGCCTTTGTCGTCGAGGTTCGCCCGCGCGGTCTTGTCTGCGTCGAGTGGGCTAAGCAGCGGCTAGACGATGGCCAGCACGATCGTTAAGGTCAGCAGGCTGAGCAGGGTCGAGGTCAGGACCGCCGAGATGACAAAATCGGGGAGCAAGTCATTCTCGACCGCAATGATCGAGGCCAATACAGCTGTCGGCATGGCCGCCTGAATGACGCCGACCGCGCGCTCGAGACCCGAGAATCCAAACGGCGCCGCCAATGCGAGCGCAATGAGCGGAGCGCCCACCAGGCGCGCCAGCGAAGCCCAGATCAGGTCGGTCGAAAACTTCGGCCGTCCGGCCGCCGCGAGCTGGGCGCCCAGTGCGATCAGCATCACTGGGATCATTGCCTGGGCCAGCAGTTGAATGCCTCGGGTTAGGAAGGGCGGCAGCGCGACATCCAGGGCGTTGACCAACAGCGCAGGCGGAAGCGCCAGCAGGGCCGGCGTCATCACGACCGCCAACATCGCCCGTCCCACCCCGCCTTTGTGGAAGTTCGCGACCGCGACGCCGACGACGAACGAAACGATCAGGATGGCCAGGAAGAAGATCGTCGAGTACTCGACCGCAAGGGGCAGGTCGGGAAAACGAAAGCGCACCATCGGCAATCCAAAGTTTCCAGTGTTGCCAAAGACGCCAATCAGCACGAACGCGGCGGTGGTCTTGGCGTCCCGGCGAAGCAATCGTGCGATCAGATACCCGAGTCCGGCCGCCAGGATCGCCGTGACGATCCCGTAGGCCGACAGGCCGGCTGCCAGCGCAGCGCTGACCTTTGTCGTGCTCATCACATCGAAAACAAAGGCGGGCACGAATAGATAATAGGCCGCGCGGGAGAGTGTGCGCGAGTCGAGTTTCAGGCGCGGGCTGATCATGTAGCCAAGGACGACGAGGCCAAACACGGGCACGATCACATTGAGGAAGATTCCAAAGAGCCCCGCCACGGCGCGCGAGTGTAGCAGACGCAGAATGGGCTTCTCGAACAATTCAACACCCACAAATTCCTGAATCTGGAGACGGTCCGCAACAGCGGCGTCACGGTCGCCACGCCGGTCTGGTTTGTCGAACACGACGGCAAGTTCTATGTTCGGACCGTGTCGGACGCGGGCAAAGTCAAGCGCATCCGCAACAACGGCCAGGTACGGATCATGCCCTGTGGCCTACGCGGCGAGCCAAAGGGCGAATGGATCAGCGCCACCGCCCGCCTGAAGTCAGCCGAAGAGGACGTCCAGATCAATGCCTGGTTTCAGGCGCGCTTCGGTTTTGCCAAGCGCATCTTTGACCTGATGAACACCCTGCGCCGCACGAAGTGGCAGGCGATTGAGATCGTGCCGGCGTAGAGCGCCGGTTGGATGCCGCAAAGCACCCATACCCGATGCGGAAGCCGGCGCGGTCCCGGGCCCTCGGCCGGGATCTGCGGTATCCTCATCCGCCCCGTGACCACCAACGATCGTCTTGCATTCGATGGATTTGGAGTGGCCCTTTCAGAGCCAGGCGCCGATTGATAACGCCGTTAACGCGTGAATCGCAGGGCGGCAAAGTCAAAACAAAGGCGCTGTCAAAGCGCAACGTAACCGAATGGGCTTGTATCGCTGGGCGATCTCGATAGACTTCACGCCCATGCCTAACCATTCAACTCTCCGTCAAATCTCAGAGATTGCTCAGCCAATACAATATCCTCTTTTGGGAGCCATCCTGAGTACCTGCGCGCCTGAAGCCTCTACAGGGAATTCAGACGCGATGCCAACCACTTCATCCAGTGGCTCCATGCTTCCCCGTCGTTTGATTTCATCGCTATTCCTGCTGGTTTCGGCGCTTACAGCTTGCGCGCCGGCCGCCCCGTCCGTTTCCAACACCCCACCAGCGGGTCAGGCATCAATTGGGGGGAAGCTGGTTGTCTATTCCGGGCGCTCAGAGCCGCTGATCCGGCCGGTGATTGACGCCTTCAAGGCGCAAAACCCACGGATTGAGGTTCTCTTGAAGGCGGGCAGCAACAGCGAATTAGCAAATGCCCTGATCGAAGAGCGAGCCAACCCCCAAGCCGACCTGTTCATCACCACCGAAGTATTTACCGTTCAATCGCTGGCGCAGCAGGGCGTTTTCAAATCGTACCGCCCCGCCGGAGCCGATCGGCTTCCGGCTGGATCCATCGGCCCAGACAATAGCTGGGTCGGTTTGTCCCGCCGGGCGCGAGTGATTATGTACAACACCGACCTGGTCGCCAACGCGGAACTACCCAAATCGATCTTTGATCTGACCGATCCAAAATGGAAGGGTAAGATCGCGGCAGCTGGCTCGACCAACGGTTCGACGCAAGCTCAGATTGCCACCATGCGCCAGCTGCTGGGCGACACCGAGACCGAAAAATGGCTGCGTGGTCTACTGGCAAACAAGGTGATTTTCTTCGGCGGTCACACGGACGTGCGCAAGGCAGTGGGAACAGGCGAGTTTGCCCTGGGCCTGGTCAACCATTACTACTATCACCTGCAGGTTGCGGAAGGCAGCAAAGTGGGCATCATCTATCCCGATCAGGGCGAGGGCCAGGTTGGCGTGATCACGAATGCGACCGCGGCTGGGGTTGTAAAGGGCGCGCCCAACGCAGAGGCCGCTCAAGCCCTTATGGATTTTCTCGTTTCAGAACAAGGGCAGAACCTGTTTGCCGCGCAGAACTATGAGTATCCGCTGCTGCCTGGAGTGGCGCTGCGCCAGGGCGTTCAACCTCTGGACGCGTTCCGGCTGGCGAAGGTTGATGTTGCCAGCGTGGCCCGGGAAACGAAAGCCACATTTGATCTGATCGAGAAGGTCGGGCTTCCGTAACCCGATGAAGCGCGGCAACTCCCTGATACTGCCTGCGTGGTTGTCGCGCCGCTTTGACGCGCATCCGGTTCGCCGCCCCGCGCGGCTTCCCTTGCCGGTCCCCCTGGCCGGAGTGGCGGGGTTGGTGGCATTGTTCGTTGCCATTCCGGTGGTGTATATCTTCCTGCGCGCCGCAGGAGCCGATCTGGATGACTGGCAGCGCCTGCTGCAGGCTCGTATCTGGTCACTTCTGGGCAACACACTGCTGCTGGTCGCAGCGGTGACGGGCGGGGCGCTTGTGATTGGCGTCAGCATGGCCTGGCTGACAGAGCGCACGGATTTGCCCGGGCGCAAGGTCCTGCGTTGGATGTTCGCCATGCCATTGGCCATCCCGGCCTACATCGGTGGGATTGTCCACCTGGCGCTTCTGCGACCGCGCGGCGGCCTGCTGCCGCAAATGCTGGAAAGTCTCTTCGGCCAGCCGGTGCTGACGCCGAGCCCCCTGGGCTTTTTGGGGGCAGCTTTCATTCTCACCCTGTTCACGTTCCCTTACGTCTATCTGCTCAGCGCCGCGGCCTTCCGCTCACAGCACGCCTCGCTGGAGGAAGCAGCCAGGACGCTTGGCTGCAAATCCTGGCAGGCAGTCCTGTTTGTGACCCTGCCCGCGTTGAGGCCCGGCCTGCTGGCGGGCGCGTTACTGGTCGCGTTGGACATCCTGGCCGAATATGGCACCGTAGCCCTGCTGCGCTACGAGACCTTTTCTTCGGCGATCTTTGTCCAGCTTTCCGGGCGATATGACCGCTCTGCCGCGTCGGTCTTGAGCGGGGTGCTGGTCGCTTTGGCAATGATCATCCTGTGGACGGAACTGCGCGTCCAGGGTCAGGCGCGATTCACACAGATGGACGGCAGCTGGCGTCCTGCGCCGCTGACCGCCTTGGGGCGATGGCGATTCCCTATGCTCACCCTGGCGCTGAGTGTTGTTTTCGCCAGCCTCCTGGTTCCAGTTGGCGTGCTGTTGGCGTGGAGCGTGGTGGCTTTACTCGATCCACAGACACTGCAAGAGGTGGTTCGCACTGGTTCGCGAGGTTTTCTCAGCTTCGCCCTGAACAGCCTATGGACGTCTGCTCTGGCGGCACTTGTGGCGGTGACACTTTCGCTGCCGGTGGCCGTGTTCTCGGTCCGCCACCCGAGCCGCATCTCGCGCTTCGTTGCGCGGTTCTGCCAGGTGGGCTATGCCATCCCGGGGGTGGTGATCGCGCTTAGCCTGGTTCTTCTGGTCAACCGGGCGGCGCCGGTGCTTTACGGGACCCCGTTCGTGGTGGTAATTGCGTACGTGCTACGGCACATGCCGCAAGCCGTCCGCGCCAGCGAAGCCGCCCTCAACCAACTTTCCCCGGCGCTGGAAGAAGCGGCGCGCATCTCGGGCCGCACGGCACTCCAGGCTTTTCGTCAGGTAACGCTGCCGCTCATCTTGCCCGGACTGCTGGCCGGTGGAGCGCTGGTCTTCCTCACCTCACTGAAGGAATTGCCCGCCACCCTGTTGCTACGCCCGGCAGGGTTTGACACTTTGGCGGTGCGGGTTTGGGTGTGGGCGGCGGATGGTTTTGATGCGCAGGCCGCGCCTGCCGCGCTGTTATTGGTGTTGGCATCGGCGACGCCCCTTTTCTTTCTTTTGCGCAGGGAGCAGCTCTTCAAGTGACTCGACTTTCGGTTACCCATCTCATCAAACGCTACCCCCAGGCGGCGCTTCCGGCGGTACAGGATGTTTCGTTCGAGGTGGAAGATGGTGAGATTCTGGCGCTGGTTGGCCCCAGCGGATGCGGAAAGACAACGACGCTGCGCCTGATCGCCGGCCTAGAGCGCCCGGATGCCGGTTCGATCTGCCTGAATGGCCAGGAGGTTGCCTCAGATACTCGGTTTATCCCCCCCGAGCAGCGCGGTGTCGGAATGGTGTTTCAGGATCATGCTCTGTTTCCCCACTTGAATGCGCACGACAACATCGCCTTTGGCCTGCGGAGATGGAGACCGGCCGAGGCCAGGCAGGTGGTTGACGACATGCTGAAACTGGTGGGGCTCGCTCCACTTGCCAGGCGGTTCCCACACACGCTTTCCGGGGGCGAGCGCCAACGCGTGGCGCTCGCGCGCGCGCTGGCCCCGCGCCCAGTTCTGGTTCTCATGGATGAGCCGTTCAGCAGCCTGGATACCGACCTGCGTCTGGAGATGCGCGAGCAGGTACGCAGTCTGTTGAAGACAATGCAGGCATCGGTGGTTTTTGTAACCCATGACCAGGAAGAGGCGATGTACATGGGCGACCGGCTGGGTGTTTTCAAAAGCGGGAGTTTGGAGCAGATAGGAACACCAGAGCAGATCTACCAAACTTCCGCGACTCGTTTTGTCGCCGAATTCATGGGCAACAGCAGTTTCGTCGCCGGAGAGGTCACTCCGGCTGGAATTTGGACAGAGTTGGGTCTGCTAAGTCAAGCCGTGGATCTGCCGGCTGCCGCGGCGGTGGAAGTCGCCGTGCGCGCCGATGACATTGACTTTCAGCCGCATCCGGTGGGGAATGGTGTCATCATCGACCGCAGCTTCCGCGGCATGCACAATCTCTATCGCCTGAGACTGGATTCCGGCCTGGAATTGCGCGCTTTCAAAGAGCATACAACGATTCTGCCCGTTGGTGAGCGGGTACATGCCAGGATCAACGCCGGGCATCCCCTGTGCGTGTTTCCTGATACCGCAAAAGGATGAGGGTCGCCGTCATCGGGTCGTTCTACGGCACACGCGTTGGCGTGATGTCGAGGTTGCCGGGCAAGGTTTGGCGCTCGCGCGCGGCGCTGCTGGTATTCGGGCACGATTCATAGTCCTCGCCCAGCACCAGGCGGATCTGAGACGCCGCCCCAGCCGTCGGTTGGCTCAACACGTCCGCCGCTTGAAGCGCAAAGAACTGAACCAGGAAGGATGAGGCCGCGCCCTTTGGCGCCGTTTGAAGATCAACGATCTGGGTGCGGGGCTTCATGGCATCGACCCGGCTGATCTTGACGACGTCGAAACCCTCGACGCCCATCCGCTCGGCGGCGAGCAACTCCATATCCTTGCGCCCGGAGGCATTGACAATTTCAAGGGTCGGCCGGTTGAGAGTCCTGTTGCCTGGCACGGCCTGTGGCGGCTCGAGCGACTCGATGATGTAGGTAATGGTGTCTTTTGTCGGCCGCAACACCTGGGCGCCATCTCGACGCAGATAGGACTCAACGACCGGGTAGGTCACCACCCGCTGTTTGATGGCGAGGTTGTCCATTCGCCGGGCCAGATCGATGAAGTACGGCGCGTCGATGAGAGTGAGGTCGGTGTCGAAATTCTCCTGCACCGTGCCAATCAGGGCGGGCAGATTGTTGAATATGTTGCCGCTCTTGGCCTTCGACAGGATCGCTTTGAGAATGCGCTGCTGGCGCCTGGCCCGGTCGAAGTCGGTCGTGCTGTAGCGTGATCGGGCGTAGAAGTTCGCGAGGGCCGCGTTCATCTTGACCAGGCCAGGCTGAACGCTGCTGATGGTTTTTCCATCCGGGCCCGCCACGGTAAAGAATGTGTCCTTGATTTCGCACTCGACCAGCACGTCGATCCCGCCCAGCGCGTCAATGGCTTTCATGAATCCGTTCAAGTCGATCCGGGCGTAGTGATCGATCTTGATCCCAAAGTTCTTGCGCAGCACAGCCGCCAGAAATGAGGGCCCGCCGCCCGGGTAGTCCGACAGATAGCCGTACTCGCTTACCGTGTTGATCCGGTCCTCACTGCGGCCCGGAATGCGCACCTGCAGATCTCGCGGAATTGAGAGCAGGCTTACCGACGGGGTTTCGGGGTTGATGCTCGCGACCATCACCGTGTCGGCGCGCGCCAGACGCCGGTCAAGGGTGATATCGATACCCATCAGCAGCACATTGACGGTGCCAGCGGCCTGCTTGATGAGGGGCGCATCGCCAGCTTCGATCTTGATATCCTGGTTGAGTTTCTCGGCCGTTAACGCTTTGCGTGGATCGGCCGTCGGAAGCGGCGTCGGGGCCGCGGGGATGGGCGTCGGAAAGCCGGCCGGCACCGGGATCCCGGTCGGGCCTGGCCGGGGACCGACTTGGGTTGCCGAAGGTCGTTGCGCAATGACCGCCGCGGCCGGCGCCTGCGGCGTCCAGGCGACGCCCAGCGCCAAAGAAATTGACGTCAGGGCGATGAGTGCCGACTCGAGCGGGCGGCGGGAATCGCGGGCCATAACGGCCGATTGTAGCGCCGTCGTCCCCGGCGCTATCATCGACCTATGCAATTTGACCCCGTCATCCGCGATATGTCGCGCTTCCCGCGGGTGGATGTGCCCCTGCTCCACCCGGTCGCCTTCAACTGGCCCGCGCCGGACGCCGGCGATATCGGCGCGGCGGTGCGCGCCGCGCTCGCGCGGTGCGCCCTGCCGCGGGTCACCCCCGGGATGCGCATCGCGCTTGGGGTTGGCAGCCGCGGCATCCATGGACTGCCTGGGATTGTGCGGGCAGCCGTCGATGCGCTGCGCGCCTCGGGCGGGCAGCCCTTCATCATCCCGGCCATGGGTTCGCACGGGGGCGCCACCGGCGAGGGTCAGCGCGCCGTTCTGCGCGATCTGGGCGTGACTGAGGCTTCCGCCGGCTGTCCCATCGTATCGAGCATGGACACCGTCGCCCTGGGCGAGGTCAACGGCGCCCCGGCCAGGATGGATCGCAACGCCTACGAGGCCGACGCCACCCTCATCATC
>JBDSIP010000461.1:0-8414 GCA_039917915.1 Thermoflexales bacterium | reverse complement strand
ACGGTCGCCATCGTCTTCAACGCCCCGTCCCCGGTCGCGACCGGGCTGGCCCCGCTGTCAATCGCTCAGGGTTACGCCAGCCCGCTGCCGGTCACGGTCAGCGGAGTCGACTTCCAGACCAACTCGGTGGTCAAGGTCGGCGGCTCCACCCGCGGCACAACCTACAAGAGCAAGACCGAATTGGCGGCCACCCTGCCGGCGTCGGATTTCGGCGCGGCCGGCAATCGGCTGGTCACCGTCTTCACCCCGTCGCCGGGTGGCGGCACGAGCAACGTCCTCACCTTTACCGTCCTGGCTCCCGGGGCGATTCCGGTCCCGGCTGTCGCGCTGCTCAGCCCGCAGAGCATCCTGGCCGGCAGCGGGGCGCAAACGATTGACGTGCTCGGAACCGGCTTTATCGCCAGCGCCGCTGTGCTGTTCAATGGCTCGGCCCGGTCGACGACCTGGCTGAGCAGCACCCTGATCCGGGCGACGCTGCTGGCCGGGGATGTCGGCCAGGCCGGGATTGCGCTGATCTCGGTGGACAACAGCCCCTCGCTCGTGCTGCCCGAGGCGGCCGGGACGACCTCCAACGCGCTGGCGCTCGAGATCACCGCCCCGAACCTGCCGCCCGCGCCATCGATCTCGACGTTACAACCTGCCGCCGCCGCGGCCCGCGGCCCGGTCGCCCAGGTGCCGATCACCATCACGGGGCTCAACTTCAGCCTGAACTCGCAGGCGTTGTGGAACGATGATCCCCGCCCAACGCAATATGTCAGTCCAACCCGGCTGATCGCGACCATCAGCGCCGCCGACCTGATTCTGGAGGGATCGGCCGGGGTGAGCGTCAATACGCCAGCGCCTGGTGGCGGCGACAGCAACGTGCTGGGCTTCACCATCACCCCGCCGCCGACATACGCCTTCCTGCCTCTGGTGCGCAGGTAGCGCGGGCGGTTTACCGCCCGACCGCAGATGGCCGACCGCGGACCGCAAGGAACTCCGGCGGTCTGCCGTCTGCCGTCCTTACCCTTGCCTATAATCCTGTCTGTATGTCCAATTTCGCCCTTCTCAAAGACCTGATTCAACCGGCAAAGACAAAAATCGTGTTGCTGGTCATGGATGGCCTCGGCGGGCTGCCCCGCGCCTCGGATGACCAGACGGAACTGGAGGCCGCCCACACCCCGAACCTCGACCGGCTGGCCCGCGAGGGCTGCCTCGGCCAGCACTACCCGGTCGATATCGGGATCACCAGCGGCAGCGGGCCGGGCCACCTCGGCCTGTTTGGCTATGACCCGATCCACTACGAGATTGGGCGCGGCGTGCTCGAGGCGGTCGGGATTGGTTTCCCGCTCACCGGCCGCGACGTATGCGCGCGCGGCAACTTCTGTTCGTTGGACGCGCAGGGCAATATCAGCGATCGGCGGGCTGGCCGCATCCCGACTGTGACTTGCGAGGCGCTGGTCAAGAAGATCAACGCCGCCAATATCAAGGTCGCCGATGGGGTCGAAATCTTTGTTGAGCCCGTGCAGGACTACCGCTTTGTCCTCGTCATGCGCGGGGATGGGCTGCAGGCCAATATCGACGAGACCGACCCGCAACGCACCGGCGTGCCGCCCCTGACCGCCATGCCCCGCGACGCAGCCTCGGAGCGCAGCGCCGCCCTCTTCAACAGTTGGATCAAACAGGCCACTGCCGTCATCGCCAACGATCATCCCGCCAATGGCCTGACCCTGCGCGGGTTCGCCAGCGACCCGGCCCTGCCCAAGTACAAGGATGTCTATGGGCTCAAGGCCGGCGTCATCGCGGTGTACCCGATGTATCGCGGTGTCTCATCGCTGGTCGGGATGGATGTCATTCCGCATCACGCCCACACGGTGGTTGAAGAATTTGAGACCGCCGCAGCCGTCTGGCGCGACTACGACTTCCTGTTTATTCATGTGAAGTACACCGACTCGCGCGGCGAGGACGGCAACTTTGACGCCAAGGCCAAGGTCATCGAGGAAGTCGATGCGGCCCTGCCCGGGCTGATGGCGCTTAAGCCGGATGTGTTGGTCGTGACCGGCGATCACAGCACCCCCAGCCAGCTCAAGGCCCACTCCTGGCATCCAGTGCCGTTGATGATCTGGGCCCCGGCTACGGTTCGGCGCGATCGGAGCGAGTCGTTTGGCGAGCGCGCCTGCGCCCGCGGCGGGCTGGGGACGATCCACGCGGCCGACATCATGCCGCTTGCGTTGGCCCATGCCGGGCGTTTGGCGAAATACGGGGCGTAGGCCGATTCCGGGCGAACACTCTGAGTCACTCCAACAAGACCATTCCTGGAAGCCGATATCCCCCGGCTTCGCCGGGGGATATCGGCTTCCAAATTTGGATAATCGCGCCGGCGCTGCTGATCCTCGTTCTTCTGGCCGCCTGCGCGCCGAGCGCGCCCGTGCCGCCGGCCGCATCTGCGCCGCGCGCGTTGTTCGTCCAGGGCAATTTCATCCCGGAGAGCGGGGCGCCTGAATCGCGCCTGTTCGATCCCGCGGATGGGCCGCTTTCGTTTACCCGCCTGCGTCGCGACGTGCTGGAGACAGAGCTTGGCCTGCGGGTCGACGAGCTCGTCCTCACCCCGGCCGGGTCGATCACGCCCGACCGCCTGGCGGGAGCTGCCGTCGTCGTGCTCGGTTCGAATGGGCGGAGACTGGGCGGGGCTGAGGTCACCGCCCTCAGCGCATATCTCGGCGCCGGCGGGAGCATCCTGACCTACGCCGATTTTCAGTACGGCCCGGACAATTGGGCCAGCGACAATGACTTCCTGAGTCAATATGGGGTTGAAGTGTTCCCGGACAACTTCCAGCCCCGGACGCGAATTACGGATATTTTGGGGCAGCACCCGGTGCTCGCGGGCGTGCGCGCACTTGAAGTCGAGGGCATCTCGCAGTTTCGGATGACGCCGACCGCCCAGGCTTCGGCGTTGATTCTCGCCCGCTGCGCGCCGCTCACCCGGCCGGGGTGTATCTTGCAGCCGGCTGAGCTCGCGCGTGTTCTGCCGGGAGATGCGGTTGGCTGTGTGTTTGTCCGCGAGTTTCCCGGCGGCGGGCGACTGGCGGGCGTGTGCGATCGCAACCTCTTTCACAATGGCCCGCAAAAAGACGGCACCGACCTGGGGCAGGCTGACAATCGCGCCTTCGTGCGCAATCTCTTTGCATGGCTGACGCGCCGTTGACCCCCGCGCCCCCGAGCGAGACCCGCCGATGGCGGGCGGTGTGCGCCGCCATGCTGGCGGCCTTCGTCGCCCTGGCGACGCTCTACAACTTGAGCCTGCCGGCCTTTGAGGCCCCCGACGAGGCTTCGCATTTCTACTACGCCGGGACGCTGCTCCGCACGGGCGCGCTGCCGGAGCCTGTGTCCGGCGCGCCCGGCGACTTTCGCGCCCAGGCCCTGCATGAGGCATTCCAGCCGCCGCTCTACTATGCCTTGGTCGCGGCCGCAATCGCGCCCTTCGATCTGACCGAGCTGGACGCCTTTGTGAACCGCCAGAACGGCGACTGGTATGACCTGCCCGGCATCGCAAATCTGTACTCGCACTGGCCCGATGAGGCTGCCCGCTTCCCAGGGCCGCTGGCGGCGTTGCGCGTCGCGCGCCTGGTCTCGACCCTGCTGGGCGCGCTGACCATCCTCGGGGTCATCGCCATTGCCGGCGCGCTTCTGCCCGGGCAGCGTTGGGCGCCCCTCCTGGCTGGCGCGCTGCTTGCCTTCACCCCCAAGTTCCTGCACATGAGCGCCAGCGTCAGCAATGACATCGCCCTTACCTGCGCGGCTACCCTGGCCTGCGCCTGGATGTTGACTTCGGCCCGGCGCTGCCCGGACGAGCAAGCTGGCCGACGCGCGCTGGCGCAAGGCCTTGTCGCCGGCGCGCTGATCGCCATCGCGGCACTGTGCAAAGTGGGCGGGATCGCCCTGCTCGCGCCGGCCCTGGTGTGGGCGGCCGTGCGTCCGCCGCGCGCCGCGCTGGTCCGTGGACTGGGGGTCATCCTTGGGCTGGGCCTGGCCGGCGGGGCGTGGTTCACGCGCAACACGGTCCTGTACGGCGACCCGCTGGGCTGGGCGCGGGCTGAGGCGGCCAACGCCGTCACCCTGCGCCCCGCCCCGCTGGATGCGCTCGCCATCCTGGCCAGTGTGCCCGTTTGGCTGCAATCGCTGTGGGGCGACCTGGCGATTCGGCAGGCGCTGCCCGGCTGGATGGATCTCTTTTTCTGGGGGGTCTTCGCGGTTGGCCTGGGCGGACTCGTGCTTGGTTTCTCCCGCAAGCGCATCGTGGCCTCGCGCGAGATCGTCGTCCTGGCAGTCTGGATCGTCGCGCTGCTGGCAGGCTACGTCAGCTGGATGCGCACCCACACGGCGACCGAGAACGGGCGCCTGCTGATGCCCGCAGCCGGGGCGTTTGCGGCGTTTATCACCCTGGGCTGGCTGGCGGCCTCGCAAGTGCTGGCCCGGCGCCAATACCGCAGCGTGGGCTGCGCCCTGGCCGCCGGTGTCGTGGTGATGGGGGCGCTCGCGCCCGCGCTCGTGCTCGTGCCCGCGTATGCGCCGCCGCCGGCCCTGACCGATACCGAGGTGCGGTCGGCCTTTGGCCTGCGACCTTCGGCGCTGGTCTTTGGCGGCGATGTCCGCCTGCTGCACGTGGCGATCGAGCGCCGGGCCATTGCGCCCGGCGAGGCGCTCCCGGTCAGTGTGTATTGGGGGGCCGAACGCCCGATCGGGCGCAGCCTGCGGGCGATTGTCGAGCTGATCGATCCGCGCGGCGGGGTGATCGGGCGGGTCGAGGCGGTGCCGTTTGGAAATCGCTACAGCACGACGCGCTGGAAGCCGGGCGAATTCTTCCGCGACGAGTACCGGGTGCCCGTGGATGCCGGCGCGCCGCGGGTTGTTGCCGATGTCCGGGTGGGCGTGCGCGATCCCTACGGGCAGCCCGAAATCCTGCGGCTGGATGGCACGGGCCAGAATCGCTTCACTGCCGGGCGGGTCAAGGTGGAGGGCCGCGCGCCCGACCCGGGACCTCCACTTGGGGCGCCAATCGACGCGGTGTTTGGCGGGCAGATCCGGCTGCGCTCGGTCGAAGCGCAGATCGGCACAACGGTGACGGTGAACCTGCGTTTCGAGGCGGCGCGCGCGCCGGACAAGGACTTTACCCTGTTCGTGCATGCCTTCGACGCGGCCGGCCAGCCGCTGGGCCAGACCGACGGCGAGCCGCGCAACGGCGAATACCCCACCAGCTTCTGGAGCCCGGGCGAGGTCATCGTCGAGACACGCGCGCTGCGGCTGGATCGCCCTCCCGCGCGTCTCGTGGCGGGCTGGTACGAGCGCGCTACCGGCGCGCGTCTGCCCGTATTGCGGGCCGATGGCACGGCCTGGGCGGATAATGTGGTGATCCTCTGGGAGCAACGCCCATGACCTCAGCGCCTCGTGCCTCGTCTTCACTCAAGCGTGCCGCCACCCGCGGTCTGCTCGCGGTTCTGACCGCCGGCGTGATGCTCGTCAGCTCGGTCGCGGAGGCCTGGCAGGCGCCATCGCTCGAGCCGTTTTCTTTGCCGGCCGGGTTCGAGGTTGTGTCCGTCGCCGACGCCTTTGCCCAGCCTGTTTCGATGGCCTTTCTGCCCCGCGCGGGCGACCAGGAGCGGATCCTGATCACCGAGCGGGCGGGGGTGGTAAAACTGGTCGAGGGCACAACGGTCCGGGCCGAACCTGTGCTCGATATTCGCGATCAGGTTTTCAGCGCCAACCTCGACCGCGGGCTGATTGGCATCGCCGTCGATCCGCACTTCACCCGGACCGGCTACATCTATGTCAGCTATATCTACAACGCGCCCGGCCAGATCGGCGATGAGGAAGGCCTGCGCTATGGCCACATCTCGCGCTTTGTGATGAAGGGCAACATCGCGCTGCGCAACAGCGAGCGGGTGCTCCTGGATGATCTGCAGTCGAACAGCCGCAACCATGGGATCGGCGGGCTGGCATTCGGCCTGGATGGCGCGCTATATTCAACGTTTGGCGACGGTGCGATCTCGGATGTCCTGACTGAATTCTCGCTGCGCTCGCAGGACATCGACTCGCTGAGCGGCAAAGCGATCCGGATCGACCCGTCGACCGGCGACGGACTGCCCGGAAATCCATATTTCGATCCGGCCAGGCCGCACAGCGCGCGCTCGCGGGTGTGGGCGCGCGGGTTCCGCAACCCGTTCAAGTTCGCCATTCATCCCGTGAACGGGCTGCCGTATGTCGGGGATGTCGGCTGGTGGACCTACGAATGGCTGGTCCGCGCGCCGGCCGGGGCCAACTACGGCTGGCCGTGCGTGGAGGGGCCGATGTCAACCCCCTACTACACGCGGACGCAATGCGCCGACATTGCGCCGTGGACGGTGACACCGCCGGACTATGTGTATCCCCACACCCGCGCGGGCCAGCGCTTCCCGGCCTCGCTCACCGCCGGCGACTTCAACACCTACGCGCAGTTTCCCGAGGACATGCGGGGCGATTTCTTCTTTGGCGACTATTCGCAGCAATGGATCCGGCGGGCGGTGCTCGCCCCGGACGGGCGCATCCTGCGGGTGGAGAAGTTCGGGGCGGGGCTGGGCGAGATCGTCGATCTGCATTTCAGCCCATACAGCGGCGAGCTGTATTTCCTGTCGATCTTCTCAAATGGGTTGCGCAAACTCGTCTACAAGCCCAACCAGGGCAAAGGCGGCGTGGCTGGCGAGCGTATGCAGCCGACCCAGCCCAGCATCCTCTTGCGCGCCCCTGGGGATGGCGATGTCGCTCTGCCCGGCGCCGTCGTCGCGCTCAAGGCGGATCTGAACGCACCGGCGGGCGGCGTCCTCGACGGCGGCTGCGCCTGGTTTGTGACCGCCCTGGATGGTCTGAAGAGCCGCGTGCTTGAGACGACCGCGTTGGGCGATGGGGCCTCGTTTGTCATGCCGGCCGATCTCGGTCCCGGCGGACGGGTTGAAGCCGCCTGTTATGCGAAGGCAGTCTCTGGCGCAACCGCCGTCGCGCGGGCGACGGTGCGGCAGCCCGATGAGGATGGCTACATCCGAAATTGGCTGCTGTCGCGCGCCTACCGCGACAAGAATCTGAACGACAACGTTTGGCCGGGCGGCGAAGCCGCCTTTGCGCCAAAGCCCGATGACCCGGGCTTGTGGCGCATCACCAGCCCGACCCGCTACGTCGCGCTCGATCAGACGCTGTCCCCGGTCGAGAACGCCGTTGCCTATGCCTTCGTGTGGGTCGACAGCCCCGAGGACCGGATGGGTCTCCTGGGCATGCTTTCGGACGATGGCATCGCGGCCTGGCTGAACGGAAAGGAAATCTGGCGCAACAAGGTTAGCCGGGCGGTGCCGGCGAGCGGGCCTGAGGCCCTGCGTGATCTGGATCTTCCGAAGATCGCGCTGAAGAAAGGCTTGAACGGGTTGCTGCTCAAAATCGATCAGACTCGCGGCGAGTGGCGTTTCAAGGCGCGCATCCTGAATCCCGATGGCTCGATCATGCGGGATGCGGGCTTGACGACCGCGATTCCGTGATTTTTCGGGAAGCGACATGCCCCGCGCTGGTATAGTTATTCGGCGCATCCAGGACCCTAGACGCTCTCGGGAAGCTTGACGATGACCACGGCAGTGCTACTGCCCTGGCTTTGCGAGCACTGCGGATGCGCTTTGCTTTTCCAGCGGCGCGCGCACGGCCACAGGGAGCCAAAAAAAATAAGATGCCCCTATCTGGACTTACCACCTCTGACGTCGCAGACTTCCGCGCCGCGCGGGAGAAGGCGTTTCTGCGTTCCATCCTTGGCCTCCTCATCGGCAAACCCCGCAAGCTCATGGCCTGGGACGAGGTCGTCGACAAACTCAAACTGCGCGGCATGATCTCCCGCGGCGTGCAACCGGTGCCGGTCGACAAGGTTATCGGCAGTGTTGGCCGCTATCGCGATTTCGACGATGCCTTTCTGCCCGCCAGCAACGACCTCTCCGAGCGCTGGCGCCGGATCACCCGCGCCTTCTATGACGAGGTCAGCCTGCCGCCGGCCAAGCTCTACAAGGTTGGTGACGTCTACTTCGTCCTCGACGGCAACCATCGCATCTCGGTCGCCAAGGAGCTCGGGGTTCGATTTATCGACGCCGAGGTCACCGAGGCCATGACCCGCGTGCCGGTGACCGAGAACGACATCGACGCCGACAAGCTTGTGCTGCTCGGCGAATATGCCGAGTTTCTCGAGCGCACCCGGTTGGACAAGCTGCGACCCGAGCAGAGCATCCGGTTCTCGATCGGCGGCGCGTACGAGCGGTTGATCGAGCACATCGCGATGCACCGTTACTACATGGGTCTTGACTTGAAGCGCGATATCACTGATGACGAAGCCGTCATCGACTGGTATGACAACGTCTACCTGCCCATCGTCGTGGCCG
>JBDSIP010000460.1:0-3698 GCA_039917915.1 Thermoflexales bacterium | reverse complement strand
ATAGACGATCGTATACGTCACCCGTTCGCCAGGCATCACCGGCGCGGCGCCGGTGGTCTTGACCAGGTTGAGGTCGGGGGCGAAGGAAGCCAGGAAGGCGGCGCCGGCGCTGTCATTGGCCCCCGACGCGTCGAAAGGCGCATACACGGAGGACGTTGTCGTCAGCAGGGTGGATTGGGTCAGCGTGACCGCGCCATTGCCCGTCAGGGTCACGGTCAGTCGCGCACCCTGGCGCAGATTTGCCCCGGCCCAGGACAGCACACTGTCGGCGGCGCCGCTGGGTGCGAGCGAGGCCAGGGCCGACGTGATCGTCTTCGAGACTACATTGACAAAAGCCGGCGCAAGTGTTTCGGTCAAGGCGAAGGATGCCGCCCGACCGGTGCCTGCGTTGCTAATGACGATGGTATAGGTGACTGGCCGGCCAAGCATGGCAACGGTCGGAGAGATTGAGATCTCGGTGGCCAGGTCAACCGTCACGTTCTGGGCCTCGACCGCGCCGATGTCGCAAAAGGCCGTGCCCGTACCGGGACGGGCTTGTCCCGTCGCGTCCGTAGTTTGGGCGCACCTTCCGCCATCAATCAAAAGGCTGCCCGGCAGCGGTGAGGCATAGCCGAGCACGGGCGTACCCAGGAGCGCCTTGGTATTCGGCAGATCGGTGAGTTGATTCAGGCTGCACGTGCCGTCGGTAGCCAGGTTGTTGCCGGCCGACGCGAAAGTTCCGTTGCAGTTCCCGTTGGCATTTGCAAACAGGGTATTGCTGATTGTCGTCGTCCCTCCCCGCGCGTAGTAGACGCTGGACGGGGTATTACTCAGAATCGTGACATTCCGGAGCGTGACATTGACGTCAGCCAGAATGCCGGCCGTATTGCTTACAAAGCTCGTGTTTTCAAGCGTCGCCGAACCGGTCCGAAAGAACAACCCCGAGGCATTGGCGTAAATTGCCGAGTTGCGCACGGTCAGGATGTTGTCGCTAAACAGCGTATTCCCGCCGGACCCCGCGCCGGTCAGCCGGATGCCGTCCAGGGTCAGATTGCCGTTAGGGGATCGCACCCAAAAAAACGTCGAAATGCCCGAACCCGCCAAAGTGATCTGATTCCCGCCGCTGATCACAACGGTCGAGGTGATATTACGCGCGTCAGTGGTGACGGTGATCGTCGCCGGCCCGCCGCAGTTGAAGGTGATCAGGCCGCCCGAGGCGAGGGCAGTTCCCAGCCCGGCGTCGGTGCACGGGTTGACGATGGCGTCCGCCCGGGCCGGCCGCGCAGATCCGAGCCAAAAAAGCCCGGCAACCACCATCCCGCCGAAAACGGCGATTATCCAATGTGTTGACTTCATGCGTAAGGCTCCCCCACCGAGACGACGCAGGTTCGTCTCAGCCCAGAAAACGAAGCTGAGGGCGCGCGCCGCGCGTCCCCAAGCAGATCAAGGCAGTTTACTCCACCAGCTATGGAGCAGTTCCCAGGTCAGGGTGTGCCACCATGCGCCGGACCAGTTGGCCTGGAAGCGAAACAGGTGCAACGCCTCGATGCGAGTATGAGGCGGACCTACCGGGCCATCCTGCTCGACGAAGGCTTTGATCTCATCGAGGAGGGCCGGTTTGACGTCGGCCATTGCCAGCGTGAAGTGGGGGTGGAAGGCGCCCTCGCCGCTGCGGCCGCGCCCGTCCCCGTGGGTGAACTCGCACTGCGGGTGGAAATGCATTTGGAGGGCCGCCCAGGCCCGATCCTGCAGCGCATGCCAGGCTTCGTTGTCTCTCCCATCCGGCATCGATTTGACGCTAATGACGATCCCGGCGTGACCCATCCGAATGACCCCGTTGTTGTAGGCGATAAACGGCCGCCAGCCCTGCAGGGTCGCATCCAGACTCGCAATCATCGCGTCCGGCTCGGCGTCTGAGCGAAAGAAACCCTTGACCGTCGCGTGGGGCATAAACAACCCGCCGCTGATCAGCCCATACTGGCGCCGAAGCAAATCGTGAACCTCGGCCTGGGTTCGGCTCAGGGCAAGGTTGGGACGAGCATAGAAACCGTATCGATATTGTGATTCACTCATGATGATGTGCTGCTGAAAATCAGTTGCTTTAGCGGCGGGACGCGCCGCAGGTTGAGATGGGCCATCGCGCAGCACGATGGGACCGCGATCAGGCTGGCGATCAGCCATTTGACAAGTGGATGGAAGGCCAAAGCGCTTAGAGCATAGCCTATCGCAATCCTCGAATTGATGGCAGGAAAGGTGCTGGGCCTGGCCGGCGTTGGATTGACCCAGGTCGTTACCTGGACGTCGGCGCCGCTGATCGCGCTGGCGCTGGCCAGCCAGCGGCTGCCCTCTCTAAGGGCTGTCCGAGTCGAGCCGGGCTTTATCGCACTGGCGCTCCTGATGTTCGTGCTGGAGTATCTTCTGTTCTCGGCCCGGATGGGCGCGATCGGCTCAGCGGTGACATCGGCCAAGGACGGGCAGAGCCTGTCGGCGCCGCTTGCCCTGCTCCTGCGCTACGCGGCCGCGCCGGTGGCAATCTGGCGGGTCATTCTGGCGATGGCGCTGCTCGCCGCCAGCGTCGTCGGGGCGCTCTGGCTGGCCTCGCGGGTGTTCCGCATCGGCATGCTCGAGTACGGCCGGCGGGTCAGCCCGAAGACGGTTTGGGAGGGCATGCGCGCGTGAAGACGACCTTGATCATTCTGCGGCACGAGTTCATCGGCCTGATCAGCCGCAAGGCGTTCTGGTTCGGCATCATCGGCTTTCCGCTCCTGATCGGCGTCATCATCGCTATCGTCATCGCCACGAGCAGGATCGCCACCGTCGCGGCGGTGGAATCGCGCGAGCAGACGGCGGGTCGCCCGCTGGGGGTGGTCGACGCGACCGGGTTGGTCGGGCGGGCGTTGCCCGATCGCGGCTGGCGCGCCTTCGCCGGCCAGTTCAGCCTGATCGACACGTCGTCGATGACGAACCGCTTCAGCGCCATCCTCAAGGACGCCTACATCGGCGACTCCGAGCTGGCCAAACGGCTGGCCAAACCTGTCGTCGTGTCGGGCCGGGCGGATGCGGCCCCAGCTCGAAATGGGTTGCGCGTAACCGGGGGCGACGCGAGCGGTTTTTCGCCGCTGGCGATCGGCGTCGCCGATCCAGCTCCTGGCCGGCAAGATCCTGGGACTTGGGCTGGTCGGTTGTGTGAAGCTTGCGCTGTGGCTGTTTTCGGCCCTCTCGGCCCAGAACCTGGCCCGCTCGGAGCCGTATGTGTCGACGCTGCTCGGGTCGATCAACCCAGCGACGATCGCCTGGCTGGCGGTGTATTTTGTGCTGGCCTATTTCATCTACGCCAGCCTGATGGGCGGCCTGGGCGCGCCCATGCCAGGCTCGCGCGAGGCGGACCAGTACACCTTCTTCGTGATCGTGCCGGTCCTGATCCCTGTCGATCTGAATCAGGCCATCATGACCCAGCCCAACAGCGGGATCGCAGTCTTCCTCAGCATGTTCCTGCTCACGGCTCCGACCGCGATGGTGATGCGGATGACCTTAACGGCCGTGCCGGACTGGCAACTGATCTTGATCGCCCTTGGAATGGCGATCACCTCCGTGCTGGCGCTTTTCGCCTCAGCCCAGGTGTTCCGGGCCCAGACCTTGCTGGCGGGCAGCAAGCCGACGATCAGGCAGGTGTTTCAGGCGTTAAGAGGGTGATATTTGGAAGCGAAGCTGCACGGCTC
>JBDSIP010000459.1:0-6666 GCA_039917915.1 Thermoflexales bacterium | reverse complement strand
CCACCCCGAGCAACCCGCCGAAAAGGCCAATCAACGCGGCCTCAATCAAAAACTGGGCAAGAATGACCGGCCGCTTCGCGCCAATGGCCTTGCGCAGGCCGATCTCGCGGGTGCGCTCGGTGACACTGACGAGCATGATGTTCATGATCCCGATCCCGCCCACAAATAGCGAAATACCGGCCACCGTCGCCAGGAAGATCGTGATGACGTTCGTCACGGACGCAAACGTGTTTTGAATGTCCTGCGACGACGCAACCGAGAAGTCATCCTCGCCATTGAAGGCGATATTGTGCCGCTGGCGCAGGACTTCGGTCGCCTGGAGGATGACAGCCGGCGAACGCTCGGGCGTGCTTGCCGCGATCAACACAAAGTCAGCCATGCGCTCGCCTTTTGCGTTTCGAAGGGGCTGGAGACGATCACGGGCCACCTCAAACGGCACACTAATCACGTCATCATCGCTCCCTTCGGTGCCCGATGAGCGCTGGGCAACCACGCCGATCACCTTGAACTGGGTGGTTTCGAGGCGGATATCACTTCCGACCGGATCGCCACCGCCGGGAAACAGCTTGCGATAGGCCACATTGCCCAGCACCGCCACCCGGGCCGCTGACTGGTTGCTGGATTCTTCCCACCAGTTACCGTAGATCAGGGTTTGGTTCTGCAACAGCGGATAGTCGAAGGAGGTTCCGCGCACGCTTGTCTGGGTCTTGAGCGTTCCGACATACGCCTTCGCGTTCACCCGGATGGTGGGGACCACGACCAGCGCATCCGGGACGCGATTGCGATCACGCAGGGCGGCAACATCATTTTCGGTCAACGTTCCGACGAAACTGGGCCGCCCGCCTGAATTGAACGCGCCTGACCGAGCCGCGCCCCCCTTTGTGTCGATGGCGACCGGCAGTACGAACACAAGGTTGGAGCCCTGCGCTTCAAATTGGCGGTTGATGAGCTGTTGCACGCCGTTGCCCAACGCAACCAGCGAGATGACCGCCATGACGCCGATGATGATGCCCAGCGTCGTGAGCACGCTGCGCAACTTGTTGGAGGTGATCGCGCGCAGGGCCACACGGAAGTTTTCTATCAGCATCAGTCAGTCACGGATGCGCCGGCGCAACGCGCCCACGCACGATTACTCGAAACGCAGCGCCTCGATCGGGCTGAGACGGCTGGCGCGCCTGGCCGGCCAAAGCCCAAAGAACAGGCCGACCAACGTCGAAAAGCCGACGGCGACGAGCACCGACGCCGGCTGCACATCGGCGGGAATACCGGCCAGCCTGGAGGCCAGGTTCGCGCCGGCTACGCCGATCAGGACTCCCACCATTCCGCCAAGCGTGGCCAGCACGATTGCTTCCACCAGAAACTGGGACAGGATGGCGCCGGATTTCGCGCCGATGGCCTTGCGCAGGCCGATCTCGCGAGTGCGTTCCGTCACGCTCACCAGCATGATGTTCATGATCCCTACTCCTCCCACGAGCAGTGAAATCGCCGCAATGGCGCCCAGGAACGTCGTCAGCGCCGCCAAAACGAGCCCGAAACTGTTGACCAGTTCGGCCTGGCTCCGAACGGTAAAGTCATTCGGCTCTCCGGGCTCGATCTTCCGCTTGTCGGCCAGAATCTGGGCGGTGTCGCGCTGAACGGCCGGTCGTGACGCATCATCATTCGCCTGAAGCAGAATCGTTGAAATAATGCGCTCGCCGCTCGTTCCCTGCGACTGGCTGCCAAACAGGCGTTCCTGGGCAGTGGTAATCGGCGTAAACGCGATCGCATCCTGATCCCCAAGGAATGACGACCCCTTGGACACAAGCGTGCCCACAATCCGAAACGGCAGTCCATTCACGCGCACACTCTGGTCGATAGGGTCTTCGCCGCTCTCGAAGAGATCTTTGGCGACGGATTGGCCGATAACCAGCACCCGCGATCGGCTGGCGACGTCAGCGTCATCGATGAACCGCCCGGTCGCGATTGTCCAACCCTGAATCGATGTTACCTGAGGCGATATGCCGTCGATGTTGACGCTTGAGCTCTTGCCGGAGAACACGATGTTCGACGCCCGGCTGAAAGAGACCCCCATCGCGGAAGTGCCTTGCACCCCGCTGGCAACTGCCCGCCAGTCCGACATCGTCAATTGGGCGGGCTGGGCGAAGGCGCCACCGCCAAACCCGCGCTGCATGCGGCCCGGCGTCACGGTAATGACGTTTGTGCCGGCGCTGGAGAACTGATCCGTCACGTAGTGCTGCACGCCGTTTCCAATGCTGATCAGGGCAATCACGGCGCCGACGCCGATGCTGATGCCCAGCAGGGTCAGGATGGCCCGGAGTGGGTTCGCAATGAGCGTTCGGAAGGCGAGCCGGATGACTTCGATTAGAAACATATCTGACTCGTCCTAGACGTCGATGCAGGCCCGTAGCTGGTCTGGGTTGACCTCGTCGGCGACGATCTTTCCGTCCGAGATGCGAATAATGCGCCGGCAGTGCGAGGCGATGCGTTGATCGTGCGTGACGAAAATGACGGTGATGCCCTTTTGTTCATTCAGGCGTTGGAAGAGACACATGATCTCGGCCCCCGACTTCGAATCCAGGTTGCCGGTAGGCTCGTCGGCCAGAATGATCGCCGGATCGGTCACCAGCGCGCGGGCGATGGCCACCCGCTGCTGCTGGCCGCCCGACAGCTCATTCGCCTGATGATCGAGGCGATCGCCGAGCCCGACCGCGCGCAGCGCGGCGGCGGATCTTTCGCGCCTTTCGCGCGCGCGCAGACCGCTGTAGATAAGCGGCTGCTCTACGTTGGACAGAGCCGAGGTCCGGCGCAGCAGGTTGAACGACTGAAAGACAAAGCCGATCTTCCGATTGCGGACCTCGGCCAGGGCGTCATCATCGAGATTCTCGACATCAACGCCATCCAGCCGGTACGTTCCGGCGGTGGCCTGATCGAGACAACCCAGAATGTTCATCAACGTAGACTTGCCTGAGCCGGATGGCCCCATGATGGCAAGCAGATCTCCCGGATAGATCTTCAGTGTCGCTCCCTGCAGCGCATGCACTTCGTTCTCGCCAAGCTTGTAGGTCTTGGTCAGCAGATCCGCGTCGATGACGGGATCCGGCATCGTGCTCGTGATCGTCATCGCCTACTGCCCCAACACGTTTGGCGCGAGCGGTGCAATCACCGTCATGCCTTCATTCGCGCCCGATACGACTTCGCTGAAGGTGTCGTTTCGCAACCCGGTCTGGACTTCGACCTCGCGCGTCTTGTCGCCTTCGCGCACCGTCAGGAAGGACTTGCCCGACGCCCGATCCCGGCGGATCGCCCAGTTCGGCGCGAGCAGCGCGTTGTCGCGCTTGTCGAGAATCACGGCGGCGTTGGCGGTCATGCCGATCTTGAGCGCCGGATCCGGGTTGGTCAACACCACCCGAACCGAGTAAGAGACCACCCCGTTGACGATGGTCGAGGTCGGCGCAATGCGATCGACCTTGCCTTTGATCTCCAGACCAGGCAGAGAATCGAGGGTGATGTTGACATCCTGGCCAACCCGCACCCGGGCAACGTCGACCTCGTCCACGGTCACGTCAATCCGCAGCACCGAGTTGTCGACGACGTTGATAACGGGTTGGGTGCCGCTTGACTCGCCAATGCGCAGGTTCACAACCGACACAACGCCGGACACCGGAGCGACGATGGATGCCTGCTCGATCCGCCGCTGGGCCTGGCGCACCTGCACCTGGGCTCCCTCGATCTGGGCCAGGGCCTGTTTGCGTTGGGCCTCAGCCTGATCGAGGTCGAATTGGCGGGTGGGAAGCTTCACTTTTTCGAGGGAGGCCTTCGCGCTTTGCACCTGCTGCCAGGCCGCGCCAAGCTGGGCGGCATCCGCGCCCTGGCTGAGCTTGTCATACTGGGCCTTGGCCGATTTGTAGTTGTTGGTCGCCTGCTCAAGCTGAACGCCGGCGGGGTTCGATCCAATTGTGGCCGGATTGCGAGAATAGGCTGCATCGTAGGTCGATTGCGCAGCGCGCAGGCTGGCCTCGGTATTGCGCAGGGACGCCTCGGCAGCGGCGTAATCCGCAGCCACAGGTCCTTTGCGAACCTTCTCGTAGTTGGCATACGCCGATGATAGCGCCGCGTCCGCCGCATCGATGTCGGCTTTGCGGGGGCCCTCAACCGTGCGGCTGTAGTTGGCGTTCGCGGTCAGGAGCGCCGTATTGGCCTGGGCAAGCGATGCCTGCGCCTGGGCAAGACCCAGCTCAAGGTCGGTTGTATCGATCCTGGCGAGAGGATCGCCCTTCTTGACAAAATCGCCCACTTTGACGTTGACAACGGCAACCGTGCCCACCTGTTGGAAGCCAAGCCGGGTTTCCGTTTCCGGCTGAATATTGCCAGTCGCCGTCACAGTGGCGACGAGTGAACCCCGCGCCAATGTGGCGCTGCGCTGCGTGGCCGGATTGGCGCCTGGCGCTTGAGCAGAACAAGCGGCCAGAAGCAGGCCGAGGGCAGCAGGGGCGGCCAGGCGCGAGAACCGCGCGGCACGCTGTGTGAAATCAACGAAAGTCATTTTTCTCCTCAGAACGGTAGGTGGGTGGCGACGGTGCGCGCGAAGTTGATTCGGCATCCGTGGCGATACGCAGGCGAAGACCCTGGGCGACCTGTTCAGCCATTCCGGCGTCATCGGTCATCAGTCCCAGCAAGTCGCGCATGAACGCCAGGCACTCATGGGCACGCAGCGTGCCTAGGGCGCTTAGCGCGCGGGTAAGGCTATAGCGGCCGTCGAACTCGGAAAACGCGTCCAGGACGCCCTCGGCCTTGACCGTAATGGTCAGGGGGGTGCGCCGGCGATCGTTTGGATCCCGACCGCGTTGGACCAGCCCGTGGCGCTCCAGCGCGTCGATCACCGGCGTGAGCGAGGCTGGCTCCAGGGCCAGCATCCGACTAAGCTCGGTCAAAGTGCAGGGATGGCTGCGCAACATACGCAGCACGCCATATTGCACCGCGCTCCCGATTTCCGGAGGCAAATGCCGCTCCAGGTCGACGCGCGACACGCGCGACACGATCGCCATCAGAACCGTCAATTCGGTCGCCAGGGCTTTGATCTCGGCAGGGTCATTCAATTGGCTCGTCACGTAAATGATTAGTAGCCTTATTATATGGGCGCTGACTGAGCACGTGCTGTGCGAAGTGTGAGTCGGATCACCGGGTAGAATAGCCGTGATGCGCTTCGGGAGACATCGCAGATTGAATTCGATCGCCCTTGCCCGCTCTTTCGGGCAAATGGGCCCGGCGGGCGCTGTCGGCGGCGATCGGCTGATGCGCGCCGCCACCCAGTTCATCAACATACTCTGGGTGGTTGCGCTGACCTCGCTGCGGGGCGCCCTCACCGAGTTCAGCCCCGCCCAGATACCCGCCTCAGTCTTGTCATTTGGCGGGCTGGCAATCATCTCGATCGCCGCGCATCGCCTGCGCGAGCAGCTCGCCTGCGATGCCTGGTTCGTCACACGCTGGGCCTCCTGGAGTGTCGCCGCAATTGAGTTGTGGGACCGGGTGCGCTCAGCCGCGCACACGGCGCAGGTTTGGTCGCGGGCCTGTCCGCCGGAGCCGGGGCTCTTCCTTGCCAGCATTGCGATGGAGGGAGCGGCCATTTTCCGTTGGCGTCTGCGGGCGCCCGAGGCCGCGGCCGCGCTGGCGCAGCGCATCCAGCGCCTGCTCCGGCACGCGCCCATCGACATTGAGGCGCTCCGGCGCTGGCTGTCCGACTGGCTGCCCGACTGCGATCCGGCCGCCGGCTTGCGCCTGGAAGGAACTGCCCGCGCGCACGGGCTGATTTCAACCCGCGTGCGCCCAACGCTATTTGCCCCGATTTCGCTCCCCCAGCGCTGTTGATTCCCGGCGATTCCCCCCTGCCGCGCGCCTGTGCCGGAAGCCGTTTGGCCCGGTAATCACCCCGCCTACAAGGAGAGTCACTATGCCCGCATTTGGACAGGTCGATCAACGCCTGGAAAGCAAGCTTGTTGAGCTATACCGCCTTCACAAGGAGCGGTCAGCCAAGGTTGACTGGAGTTACCATGAGTTTCTGCCGATCAGCCGGCGACTGAAACTGCCCGATCTTCGCCCGGACGGAAGCGATGATCTCCCACGCGCCGACCTCTTCGAGCGCGAAATCGTCATCGTCCAGGATCCGCGCCGATCCATGCTCAGCCCTGAGATCTATCTCGCGGTCGAGACGGCCCTGTTGACCGAGGTCAATCTGCCCTGGTTCACCACCGAGCTGTACTCGACGTTTAAGGGCTCGCTGCAGGTCCTCATCGATTTCGTCCACACCTGGACGGCTGAAGAGGACCAACATGGCGACCTGCTTGATACCTATCTGTTGCTGACCGGAAACGGCGACGCGCTGGAACGCCGCAAGCTGCGCAAGACTGTTGTTGAAGGCGGTTTTGAAACCGGCCTGACTACTCCCCTCGAGACCATGGTCTACACGACCATCCAGGAGCGCGCGACGATGGCGTTCTACCTAAACGTCGCCCAGGCCTGCGAAAGCCAGGATCCGGGGCTTGCGCGGGTGCTGCGCCGGCTCGCCCGCGATGAGACATTGCACTACGCGTTCTACCGCGACGCGGTCAAGGCCCATCTCGAGATCAACCCCAACCTCGTCCAACTCGTCACCGACGTGATGCTCAACTT
>JBDSIP010000458.1:0-7834 GCA_039917915.1 Thermoflexales bacterium | reverse complement strand
TTCGGAATCGAGGGTCCCCGGCGTCGCCGGGGACCCTCGATTCCGAATGCTATCGACACGAAGCGAAATGATTACTTCGCGTCGTCGACCGAGATCGTCTCGTCGATCTTGCCGTCGTTGTTGCTGTCGATGCCGAACTTGAGCGGCTTCTTGTTGCCGCCCCAGTCGCCATACAGCACGTAGTCGGTGGCATTCGGCGCCAGCTCGATGCCGGTCGCTTCGAAGTCCTCCTGGCCGGCCTTGTCGATCCGGCTCATCACGATGTCGAAGGTGGTCTTGGCGTTCAGATCCTTGGTCGTGATGCCGAGCCGGCCTTCCTTGGTCTCCAGGCGCAGAGTGAACTGCTGCCCGTTCGCCTCGCCGACGGCCTTGATATCGAACTCGTAGTCGGCGCCCGGCGTTTCGATGCCGACGATCATGTTCGGGGTTTCCTTGCTGGTCGTGGCGTAGGTCATCTCGGTTCCGTCGCCCGTGAAGCTGATGGTGTCCTTCTGGTTGGGCTTGACGACCACATTCTCGACTTCGAGCACATAGCCCGGCCCGATCATCGTCACGGACGAATTGGTGTCGGCCTTCAGCCCGGTCCCATCCAGGGTGACGGTGAACTTGATCCCGCGCGGGACGTAGTAGACCGGCTCGCCTTCGTCGGCGAACAGGTCGCCACTTTTGACCGGCTGGAAGTACGCATCCGGAATCTCGTTGACGAGCTTGCCGTTCACGTAGCCCAGACGCTTGCCATTGGCGTCGGTGATGAGCAGGTTCGCATCACCACTCAGGAAGATTTCGTTGTGGGCGAGGCCCGCCTGCGGCGAGGCCAGCGTATTGCGGCCCGTTTCGCCAGTCGCGCTCGCGGCACAGAACGGGCAGGTCTGCTTGGTTGTGCGGACCCGGATCGGCGCGATCGTCAGGGTGAAGGTGCTGTCGTCGCCCTTGTACTCGCTCGCCGGCGCGGCCGGGTTGATGGCCGCGTTGTAGGTCCACACCCCGCTCTTGCGATCGACGGTGATGAAGCGCTCCTTGCCGACATGGTTGTTGTCGTAGACCATGATCCGGGCGATGTCGCCATCTTCCTTGACCGCGAACGGCGTGACGGCATGCCCGCCCTTGTAACCGGGCTGATAAATGCCCACCACGTAGAACTCGCCATCCTTGCCCTTGGCAAGCTGGGCCTTGATCTCATCAACCACGGCCGCCGGCTTCATGTCCTTGCGCTCGGTGCCGCCGGAGGGCGGGGTGAACTGGGTGACGAACCAGTAGGCGATTTCGCGCTGCACTTTCTCGTTGTTCGCGAGCTTGATGTCAAAGGTCCCGGTCGGCGCGCCGAAATCAGCCGGCGACAACAGGCCGCCGTAGAACAGCGCGGCGAGGACGGCCATGCCCTCGCAATGGCCGCCGTTCATGGCCTTGTTGGCCGCCTCGGTCCATTGCTGGCCGGCGGGCGTCAAAACGCAGTCGTTGCCGTTGAGGCTGGCGCACACCGCATCGCCAAACAGGCGCCGCACATCGGCGGGGGTCAGGTTGACCGGCAGGCTGCCATCAGCCAGCTTCTCGCCGTAGTTCTCAAAGGCAAACCCGTTCGGTGACGGGCGGAAGCCGTAATCGGCGGTGATGGCGCCGGTGGCGGCTCCCTCGGCGGCCGTGAGCGTGGGTGTTGGCGCAACGCCGCAGACCAGCCATTTCCCATCTTCTTCAATCACATTGACAAAGGAAGGCGGAACGGCGGTGGACACGCCCGCAACGACGATTTTTGCCCCGGCGAGCTCGACCACGGCGACCTTGCCGTCATAGCTGATCTCCTTGACGGCGGCTCCGGAAATATCAAACGCCGTGCCACCATCAAACGCCGCCTTATAGAGGGCGACGACCTTGTCGCGTTCGGCGGCGCAGGTCGTCGCGGCAACCAACGCGAGGTCGGCCTTGCCCAGGGCGGACACCTGGACACCCGCCGGCTCTTCGGCCTTGCCGCCGGTCTTGGAGGTGTTGCCCTTGGTGACGCCCAGCGGGCTTGGCTTGGCCGCCGCCGCGGTCGCGGTCGGCGCGGGTTTGGGCGTGTCGGTGGGCTTTGGCGCATCCGTGGGCTTGGGCACCGCGGTGGGAGCGGGCGCAGCCGTTGGCGCAGGCACGGTCGTTGGCGCAGGCGCGGCGGTCGGCGGGACCGCGGTGGGTGTGGGCGAGCTGCCGCAGGCCGCGAGCAGCGCGGCGCAGACAATGGCAAGACGCGGGAAATTTGATCGTATCCGGTTTCTCATATTCTCTCCTTTGGAAACAGCAGGTTGAATCTGCAAACAGAAGGGGCATAGTGTATGTTGATTCGCGTTTCGCGCAAGAGTCGCGTTTTTAGGCGGCGAGGCGCGTGGAGTATGCTCGCAGACGCCATGCGATTTCACAAATATCAGGCCCTGGGCAACGACTATCTCGTGCTCGAGATGGAGGGCGGACGCGCGCCTATCCCCAGCCTCGTCCGCCGGATCTGCAATCGGCACTGCGGCCTGGGCTCGGACGGCATCCTGCTCGAGGCTTCTCCCGGTCCGGGCGCGCGATTCGGCTTGCGCATCCTGAACCCGGATGGCTCGGAGGCGGAGAAGAGCGGAAACGGCTTGCGCATCTTTGCCCGCTACCTGTGGGACGAGCGGCGTGTCGACGCCGCGCCCTTCATCGTCTCCACCCGGGGCGGGGACGTCACCTGTCAGGTCCGCGAAGGCGGCCAGCAGGTCTTCGTCGAGATGGGATCGGCCAGCTTCGACAGCGCTCGCATCCCTGTCGCCGGCCCGCCCCGTGAGGTGCTGGGCGAATCGTTGGCGATTGGCGGCGATTCTTTGCGCTTCAGCGCGGTCACGATTGGCAATCCGCACTGTGTCGTCCACATGGTCGAAATCTCGCCTGCGCTTGCCCAACGCCTGGGACCCATCCTTGAGACGCATCCGCTCTTTCCCAACCGCACGAACGTTCAGTTCGTCAAGGTGCTGGACCGGCAGCACCTGCAAATCGAGATTTGGGAGCGCGGCGCAGGTTATACCCTTGCGTCAGGCAGCAGCAGTTGCGCCGCCGCCGCCGCCTCGGTCCGTCTGGGGCTGTGCGAGCGCGAGGTGAGCGTGTCGATGCCGGGCGGCACGCTGGAGATCGGTGTATCGGCCGACTACGCGCTCACGATGCTTGGCCCGGTGCAGAAGGTGGCTGAGGGCATCCTGGCGGCCGAGCTGCTGACGGCGTAAACCGGTCAACCCTTAGGGTTGACCGGTTTACGCATCCGGCGCGCGGCGGCGCAGTTCGAGCGGGAAGCCGAACATGGCCAGGGTGTCGAGGAAATACCAACGCCCGCCCGGCTTGACCGTGTCGCCGCTCTGCAGCACATCCACCCCCATCCGGGCCGCGGCTCCTTCGGGGTCGGGCACATCGAACAGGATGTGGTGGATGCCCTCGCCGTGCTGGTCGAGAAACTCGGCGTAGATGTTATTGGGCTCGAGCGGCTGGATGAACTCGAGCTGGGCGTTCGGTGTTTCGATGAAGGCGATCTTCATCCGCAGGTCGATCGGCAGACCGCGCAACGACGCAGTCATGCCTTCGCGCAGCGGCCACTCGACCACCCGCGCGGGCGGGAGGTCGAACAGCGTTGTCCAACGTTCGGAGTACTTCTCGCAGTCGCGGACGATGAAGCCGACCTGGATCAGTGGACCGAGCGCGATGCGGGCGGGCTCGGCTAGATTCCCCATTTGAACTGAGACAGCACTTCGGGACCGGACTCGGTCACCAGGACCGTCTTCTCCGAGCGCGCCCCAAACGTGCCGCCCGCTCCTTCGTAGGCCCCGGGCTCGAGCGAGAACACCATCCCGGCCTGAATCGGCGTGTGGTCATACGGCACGACCCGCGGCAGCTCGTTGACGACGATTCCGACCTGGTGCCCCATGTAATGCGGCATCTCCATTCCGTGGGCCGCATACGCGGCATTCGCCGCCGCCCAGGCCTCCGAGACCTTCTTGCCCGGGCGCAGGTTCTCGGCCGCCGCATCAAAGGCGGCCTGCGAAGCGCGGGCATATTTGCGCTCGTGGTCGTTGGGTTCGCGTCCGATCACATGCGTGTTGGTCACATCCGACCAGTAACCGCCCACCCGCTGGCTGATGTCCATCAGGGCCGCGTCGCCGACTTCGGTCACCCGGTTGCGCGGGCCGCCCGGGTACTGGACCGTCGTCGTGCGCGGGCCGGTGACCAGCTCGCCCGACACCGGGATCTCGTGCCCGGCTGCCTCGTTCATCCGGGCCGTGATCGTCCCCCACATGTCGAACTCATTCCGCCCGGCTGTCTCGCACAGCTCGGCCAGGGTGTTGTGGCCCACATCCCCGACCTGGACGGCCCGCCGGATCAGCCCGATCTCGCGGGCGGTCTTGGTCAGCCGGGCCCGCTCGAGGGACGGGATGATGTCGACCAGCTTGACGCCGGCGAAGTCCCGGGTGATGCGCTCATAGGCTCCATACGGCAGCGCGTTGGGTTCGATGCCCAACGTCCCAGCCTTACCCAAACCGACGTTGGCCAGCGCGCCCCGGAGCGCCTCGAGATACGTCCCGGTCGAATCGGTGGGCTTGAAGCTGTCAAAGCCGTCAAAGGTCAGGATGCCATCCAGGCGCGATTCGCGTTTGGCCTGCCCGGCCCCGCCAGCGGAGACGCCCAGCCAGGCCGCGCTGTCACGGACCGACAAGGCCGCGAACGCGCCGGCGTAGACGGTCACGGCCCCGACGCCGACAGCGTGCGGGACTTCATAGCCGCTGATGTAGGTGACGTGATGCATCGACGACAGCAGCGCGACGTCGCACATCGCCCGCATCTCGTCGCGGGCCTTGGACAGTTCTTCGTTTGTCATGCTGAATCAAGTGTTTTCCGGGATTGATATCCCCCGGCGGAGCCGGGGGATATCAATCCCGATCATGGGCCTTGTCAGGCCGGCTGCAATTCGATGCCCTCACCGACTGCGAGCGCGCGCACCTGGGCCGTTCCGCCCAGGCGCCGATAGGTGTCGGCCAGGAGGGCCGGATCGAGCGTGGCCTGCTCGCCGCCAGTGAAGTCCTTCCACAGCACGTGATGCATGGGAATGAGGATCTTCGGTTTGATCTGCCAGGCCAGCAGCGCGGCCTCGTGCGCGTTCATGTTCCCGCCTGCCCCGTTGATGACCGCCATCATCACGTCGATGGGGCGGCTCTTGTCGTAGGCCAGCGCGCGCAGGCGCAGGTCGTACTCCGTGTCGCCAGTGTGATAGATCCGCAACCCTTCGGCTTCGATCAGCAGCCCGATCGCGTCTGGGACCTCCCAGCCGGGGATGCCGGCCTCATGCCGGGCCGGGACCGCTGTGATCGTGACATCCCGAAAGACCTGGGTCTGGCCCTGGCTGATGGCCGTGATGCGCGCCCCTGGCACGCCCCAACCCATCAGCCGCGAGCGGCAGGCGGGCGGGACCATGAACTGGGTGTCCGTGCGCCGGGCCAGGATCGGCAGCCCTTCCGGATCGAGGTGGTCCTCATGCCAATGCGTGGCAATGACGAGGTCGGGCTGGGCGTCTTCGACCGGGACCGGCGGCGGGCCGGCCCGTTCGACTCCGAAGATCTGGGCGACGCAGTTTGTGAAGTACGGGTCGATATAGACCTGCGTCCCGGCCGGCGTCTTAAGGACAAAGCCGGTGCCGCTCAGCCACCAGGCCATGATGCTGCCGGGCCGGACCTGTGTCTCTGCGATTTTTTGTGGCAGGGTAGTCATTTTGATCAGCACTGAAAAATTGCCCGAGCGGGCATCATCATTATGAGTTCATCGCGGAACGCCCAGCTTCTGCCGTCATTCCCGCGAAAGCGGGGATCTAGTGCAGGAGCTGGCGCCGGTTGGCCGAGAATGAGTGCGTCGTTTCGTCCACTGGATCCCCGCGAAAGCGGGGATGACGGGTGTTGCGTCGTGAAATAGCGCGCCGGGACATAGCGTTGGCTCCTCGCCCAGGAGCTCGCCGCGCGGTCGGATGTTTCAGTCCACATGCGCTGAAATCTCCTAACCGCGGGCGGGCTCGGGCATTTCCAGGCGGCGCTTGCGGCTGAGCTCGGCCAGGTGCCCGTCGTTGGCCCGCGACTGCTCGAGATGGACCATCCGCTCCGGGGTGGCCGTACGCACGATGGTCTCATCGTAGGAGCGCTCGACCCAGAAGCGCGCGCCGCCGGCGATGTAGTCCCGCAGATTCTGGAGTTTGTCCTCGGGATAGCGCTGGCAACAGTTCATCGTGAACATCCGGCGCCGCTTGGAGCCGCCCCAGGCCGAGTGCTTGATATCGTGATTGAAAACCAACACATCGCCCGGCTGAGTCTCCAGCGCGACCGCAGGTACCTGACTGCCCGGGATGCCCCAGATCTCGTCGCTCTTTCGAATTTCCTTCTCCAGTTGTTCGGCGAAGGGCTCCCCGACCCGATGGCTGCCGGGGATCACCCGCAGCGCGCCCGTGTCGCCGGTGAGCGGGTCGAGGTAGAAGGCGAATTTGATGTGCTTCAGCCCGCCGCGTCCGCCATACCCGTCCGAGTGCCACTTGGTATCGCCGGCGTAGAAGTTGCCGTCACTGCCCATGTAGTTAAAGTCGTCGCCCAGGATGCTCGCCGCCACATCATGAATACGGGGATCGTCGAGCAGCGTCGACAGATACTCGCTTTGATCCAGGAATTGGACCATCGCCGAGCGGGCCGTGCCGTCATGCGGCTTGCCACCGTGGCCGCCGCCATGGCTCGCCCATAGCGTCTCAAATTCCGCGATGATGCGGTCGGTCTTGTCCGCCAGCAGACCTGGAAGTCCAAGGTAGCCAAAGGTGTTGAATTGGGCGAGTTGTTGTTCGGTCAATCGGGTCGGGGTCATTTTTGTGTCTCCTGTATGGGATGGCATCAGCCATCGTGAAGCCAGTTGATTTGGTCCTGAGTCAGCGTAATCGCCATTGCGCCCAGCGCGTCGGCCAGATGCGCGGGATGCATCGTGCCGAGGATGGGGAAGGCCGGGAAGGGATGCGATCGCAGATACGCCAGGCAGACCTGATTGGCGCTGAAACCGCCCAGCTCGCGGCCTAACTGGGCCGCCCGGTCGCGCCGTCCGCGGCTGACGGCGTTCTCGTAATGCGGGGCGTTCTTGCCCGGGTTTTCGCCAAAGTAGCCGAAGGCGGTCGCGGTGTAGGCCATGACCGGAAAGCCACGCCGGGCGTGCCAGGCCACATCCGCGTCGTTCAGCCGATGGCAGGTCGGATCGGGCCCGCGCAGATTCAGCGGGTACGGATCGTTTGATTCGGCCAGGCTCCACTGCTGCTGGGCGATGACGAAACCCTTCAGCTTATGCGCCGCGGCGTAGGCGTTCGCTTCCTCGATCCGCGGGATCGTCCAGTTGCTTGCGCCGAGGTGCCGCACTCGCCCGCGCGCGACCTGCGCGTTCAGCGCATCCATAATCGACGCCACTGTGCGGCGAGGATCGTCGCGATGGAGCAGATACAGGTCGATGGTCTCGACTCCCAACCGCTCCAGGCTGTCGCGCACATCCGAAGCGATCACTTTGGGCGACAGGTAGTCATCCGGGCGCGGGTATCCCGGCCCTGCATCCGGATGACCCCCCTTTGTCGCGATCACGACCTGATCGCGGTCGCCGAACTTGGCCAGGCACTCGCCCAGGCCACGCTCGCTCTCGCCTGGCCCGCCCGGCTTCATCCAAAAGTTGTAAGCGTGGGCGGTGTCGAAGAAGTTCCCGCCCGCTTCGCGGAAAATGCGATACAGCGCATGCATCTCCGCGCCGCGAACCTTGGCGTTGAACTGCATGACGCCGTAGCACAGCCCGGACACGTCCAGGT
>JBDSIP010000457.1:0-4279 GCA_039917915.1 Thermoflexales bacterium | reverse complement strand
CATTGACGCGCGCTGCCTGCGCCAGCGGGCCGCGTTGATCGCGGCGCAGCGTGATTTGGGACTCGAGATCCGTGGGTTGAAACCCACGGCTACCCGCATGCCGTCGCTCCGCGACGGAAATTCGTTGATAGAAAGAGAAAGCATGGCATCCCTGGGTCATCCACATCATGAAACCGGCCTTCACGCTAGCTGGACGATCCGACGCTACTATCGCGTACATGGAGACCCACTTCCACGCCAGTCGGTTTCTCGCTGAGATCCCCGCCCATCTCATGGACGCGGTCACGGAGACGATGCAGCCGGAGCGGATCGTGATGTGGATTCAGCACGGGCAGAAGCCCGCGCGGAGGGTGAAGTGAAGGCAACAGTGTCACGCTTCCTTGCGACGAGCACGGCTTCACAAATCTGGAATAAGCGCGCGCTGCAATTGGCGCGCCTGCTCCTGGTGGCCTTTGCGATCGTTTCGGCCGCGACCTTCCTTCTTGGCGCGACGCGCTTCCCCTCCATCGTGATCCCGTACTCCAGCACAGTAGCGCCTAACAGTTCCGCCTGGACGCCAGAGCTGACACAGTTGGCGCTCGGGGAAATGGCATGGCCGGCGACCACCTACGCATGGTTGAACTTCGGACGGGATGTTTGGTCCTTCCTGGTGTTCACCGCCATCGCCTTTGTTCTGCTTTGGCGAAAGTCCGATGATTGGTTCGGGCTGTTTGTGGCGTTGACCTTCGTTATCAATGGCCAGGTCGGCAGTTGGCTGCCCGAGGCGCTCAACGGCCTGGCGCCTGGCCTTGGCTTTCTGAAATCGGTGAACGAAAGGGAAGGCGCGCTCGGATGGCAGTTCTTTTTCTTCCTGCTCTATGTTTTTCCGAGTGGCCGCTTCGTGCCCGGCTGGACGCGCTGGTTATTGATCGGCTGGATGATTCCCAACATGTTAGGCTTTCGGAATCCACTTAGCCTTGTTCTGGCGATTTCGCTCGTCCTGATCGCCGTCGCGAGCCAGATTTACCGCTTCTTCTGGAAAACAGATCCCGTTCAGCGTCAGCAGACGAAATGGGTGGTGGCCGTCATTGGACTCGTCGTTTTGGGTTTTCCGGCCATGATCGCTTACCCGCAACTCATGATCTGGGCCGCCGGCTCGGAGGCGCTGTTTCAACGCGGCAGCGGCACTGCCCTGGTCGTGGCGATCGTGGTCTTCTTATCCGTCAATGGGGCGGTCTCGTTGTTCCCCATGGCGATTGGGATGGCGATTCTGCGCTACCGGCTGTGGGACATCGATGTCATCGTCCGCCGGACGCTGGTCTACGGCTTGCTCTCCGCCCTGCTGGCGGGGATCTACTTCGGCACGGTAGCGCTCCTGCAAACCGTGATCACCGCCGTCACCGGCCAGGCCCGCAACGAACTCGTCACGGTCGTCTCGACCCTGGCCATCGCGGGCCTGGTTCTGCCGCTGCGCAATGGGCTACAGAAGATCATCGACCGGCGCTTCTACCGACGCAAATTCAACGCCGAGCTGGCCCTGGCCCGCTTCTCGGCGGAGATGCGCGACGCGGTCGAGATCGATGCGATTTCGACCCAGCTCATGGACGCGGTCGAAGAGACGATGCAGCCGGAGCGCATCCACGTCTGGCTCGCCGGTGCCGGCCCGCGCAAAACCATCACGGAGGCGCAATCGTGAACAGGCTTTCCACTCCCACCGCCGTGTCGACCACGCCACGCTGGCTGCGCGCCGGCCGCATCGTCTGGATTGCCCTTGCCCTATTCTTCGCCGCTACCTGGGTGGTCAGCCTGCCTGTCTTCTACCAGCGGGTCAGCACGCTCACGATCAGCGAACCCTACGTGCTAGGCGAGCGTATCGTCATTGATAACGCAATCGCCCAGCGCGCCGCCGAAGCGCGCGGTCTATCTCAGTCGGCCAGTGCCGCGTATGACGTCATCAAAAGCGTGATTTACGTTGTGGTCTTCCTGGCGATCGCGGCCGTCGTGCTGGCGAAAGCGCCGAGCGGGATGGGCTGGTTCACGGCGCTCGTGTTAATGCTGATGGGGGTAATCGAGATGACCGGTGTCGTCGGTGTCGCCCAGCCATTTCCAGGTGCAGTTTTTTTGATTGTAATGCCGGGATACCTGGTTTGGCCGCTATGGATTTGGTGGCTCTTTGTGTTTCCAAGCGGGAGGTTCGTCCCGCTGCGCGGTCATCGCATCGTCGAGCTCTTGCTTGTCGCGTTTATGGCATGGGCACTCGCCTCGTTCTGGAGCGCCTTTAGTGCGCTTCCGAATCAATTCAACACGGTCGGCGCTCAGGTTTTACCCATCGTTATCTTGCCGCTTTGCGGATACTTGGTTTTCGCGCAGGCATACCGCTATGTTCGCGTCTCAAGCGTGATGGAGCGCCAGCAGACGAAGTGGTTTCTGTCCGCCATAAGCGTGTGGACGGCCGGACTGCTCGCATGGGTTCTAAACCGAAGTGTGTTTGGCGATTCGCTCATCGCAAATGATTTTTCCTCGCTTGTCGGTCTGGTTATTCCGATCTCAGTCACCATCGCGATTCTGCGTTACCGGCTGTGGAATATCGATGTCATCATCCGCCGAACGCTGGTCTACGGTCTTCTATCCGCACTGCTGGCCGGGATCTACTTCGGCTCGGTGGCGCTCCTGCAGACCGTGATCACCGCGCTGACCGGCCAGGCCCGCAGCGAGCTCGTCACGGTCGTCTCAACCCTGGCCATCGCCGGGCTGGTTCTGCCGCTGCGCAACGCCCTCCAGATGGTCATCGACCGGCGCTTCTACCGTCGTAAGTTCAACGCCGAGCAGGCCCTGGCCCGTTTCTCAGCCGAGATGCGTGATGCGGTTGAGATGGAGGCGATCTCGACCCGGCTTATGGACCTGGTCGAAGAGACGATGCAGCCCGAGCGCGTCTCGGTGTGGGTGACGGGCTTCGGAAGGAAACAACCGACGGTTGCGCAGGTTGGCGACTAAGCGCACATCGTGAAATCCTATTTCACGAAGGTTGGACGGTCGGGTCATATTGTCACGCTCAAGCAGCATCGTCCGCACTCGATGGAGAAGCGGGCGGGCATCGCCGCATGCCACGACGTATTCATGCAGGAGGAAATCGACATGACAAAGCACAGAATCGAGACCGCGTTGGGAAAAATTGACCGGGCATTCGACCGTGAACAGGTCATCTGTCACGTGTCCGGAACGGCCGTCAAGGGCACCGGGGTGTGCGGGACCAGCAAGTCCGGGACCGGCGTGCGCGGGACCAGCAAGTCCGGGACCGGCGTGCGTGGCCTGAGCGACAGGGGCGTGGGCGTCTATGGCCGCGGAGGCGAATTGGCTGGACAGTTCGAAGGATCCGTTGAGATATCGCAGCACTTGGGCGTGGATTTCGTTGACGTAAAGCGATTACTTACGGCTGACTGGGCGCATATCAAGACTGGGGTAAAGATCAACGGCGCGGACGTCGCCACCAAGGCCGATATCGCCGCAATCAACACCCGGCTCAATGTGCTCGAGAAGAACATCCGCAGCGCGCTCCTGAAGCTGGGCATCTACTGGGTTCCCTAGGGGCTCACAACAAGCGACAAGGACCTCGCTCGACGCGACATCCCGGGCACCACCCAGCGTGCGGGAGAACAGGCACGACCAGGTCCATGTCGGCGCCGGCGGCCCGCCCTCGCGCGAGACCGTTCGATAGGGTCGGGACCCCATGCAAGCAACTCAGTTCACCGAGGCGTGCGCCAGTGTTGGCCGGCGCCTCATAGGCACCGGCTGACCTGACGAAGGCCTTCGGCGCAGCAGGCCGAAGGCCTTCGTACTTTCAGCCGGCCCATTTGACGGGCCGGCGAACGCGGTTGTCCGATCCTCAGCGCGCACGCCGTCCGGGACGGCCCTTGGGGTGACCCCACCGACGCGCCGCGAGGCCAACGTTCCGCGCGGGATCACCCCAAGGGTGCCCGGACGCTCTGCCATCGAGCCCTCACCGTGAAACTCTCCTTCACGCGCCCCGGACGCTCGGGCGGTATGCTGCGGCCCATGAGCGGCGCCCTCAATGGCAAGACCGAACGCGGCCTCCGGATTGCGTGGCTTGTCGTCGCCGGCCTCTTCGCCGTGATCTGGCTGTCCAGCTTGCCAACCTATGTCCGCGAGGTGGGTGGCCTGTCGATCTCCTCACCCTATGTCCTCGGCGGGCGCGTCGTGCTGGACAACGCCGTCGCCGCGCGGAACGCCGCCGCCCGCGGTCTCTCGCCGGGCACCAGCGCCGCCTTCGAGGTCAGCTTCA
>JBDSIP010000456.1:0-2574 GCA_039917915.1 Thermoflexales bacterium | reverse complement strand
CTCCGCCCCATAATGTTGCGTCTCCATCACACATTTGCGAAATGACATCCCCCGGCCGAGCCGGGGGATGTCATTTCGCAGCCTTCTGGGGCCTTGGCGCGCGCCGAACCGCCACTTTTCCGCGCAGTGTCATGCGAAGTGGTAAAATATTGGGCTTTTGCAGCGCGTCGTGGATGGTCAGCGGTGTCGTATGACCATGGACGGATTACCTCCGTCTCTCTGCGCCTTGGAGTGGAGCCGCTAGATTGACGCGTTTCAACATCAATCCAAAGGAAGGGAATAAATGGGTCTCAAGAAGGAAGTCAAAGCGGCTATCGTCGAAAAATTCGGCGAGCGCCCCGGCAACACCGGTTCGACCGAAGTTCAGATCGCGATGCTCACCGAGCGGATCAACTACCTGAACGAAACGCATCTCAAGGCGCATCGTCACGATAATCACACCCGCTACGGCCTGATCAAAATGGTCGGCCAGCGGCGGCGGCTGCTCAAATACCTGATGGCGCAGGATGCGCCCAAGTACCGCGACATGCTCGCGAAACTTGGTTTGCGCAAATAGTCGGCCAAATTGCATTCTTCCTGAAGCGATATCCCTCGCCCCGACGTACGTTGGGGCGAGGGATATCGCTTTAGGACATCGGATCAGGCGGGAGCCTTCAATCATCCAGCGGTCCGCGGCCCGAAATAACTCGGCCCCGGTTTTTTGGATTGCGCCCGCGCCCTGCGCGCGCCGGAGCGGTTTTGCCGCCGCCCGGCGCAGGTGCGGCTGCGCTCACACACGGAGAAAATAAACACAATGGCATACGACCCCAACCAGGATAAGACGCTGGTCCTCCCGCCCAACAAGCCCGAGAACCACGTCTATACCGCCCGCATCGGCGACAAGGAAATCACCGTCGAGGCTGGCCGCCTGGCCGGCCTGGCCGGCGGCGCGGTGACCGCCCGTCTCGGCGACACGATGGTCCTCGCGACCGTCACGATGGCGAAGTCCGTCCGCCAGGGCATCGACTACTTTCCGCTCAGCGTCGACTTTGAAGAGCGCATCTACGCCGCCGGCCGCATCCCTGGCAGCTTCTTCCGCCGCGAGGGACGCCCGGCCGAGTCCGGCATCCTGATCTCGCGCCTGGTCGACCGGCCCATGCGCCCGCTCTTTCCAGATGACCTGCGCAACGATGTGCAGCTCATCGTCACCGCCCTGTCGCATGATCAGGTCAACGACATCGACATCCTCGCCATCAACGCCGCCAGCGCGGCCCTGATCATCAGCGATGTCCCGTTCACCACGCCGGTTGGCGCGGTCCGGGTCGGGCTGATCAATGGCGAATTGGTCTTCAACCCGACCATTCCCGAGATGGCCTACAGCGATCTGGACTTGCGTTTGGCCGGCACGAAGGATTCCATCATGATGGTCGAATGCGGCGCCCAGGAAGTGGACGAAGCCACCATGGTCCGCGCCCTGAAAGAGGGCCACGAGGCCATCCAGGAATTCGTCGCCCTGCAGGAACGCATGCGCGCCGAAATCGGCAAGCCCAAGGCCTCCTATACCCGCTTCGGGCAGAACCAGGACTTCAACCAGAAGGTGCGCGCGTCGGTCGGCACCCGGGTCGCGGATGCCCTCGAGGCCGCCGGCGACAAGACTGAGCGGCAGAACCTGCTTGACGCGATCGAAGGCGAGGTCATGGCTGAAATGCAGAGCATCGGCGACGTCAACGCTGACGAGCTGCACAAGGTCATCAAAGATGTCACCAGCGACGCGGTGCGCGATCGCATCCTCCGCGACGGGATCCGCCCGGATGGGCGCACGCCCAAGCAAATCCGCCCGATCTGGGTCGAGGTCGGGGATCATCTCGCCCCCCGCACCCATGGCGCCGGCCTGTTCACCCGCGGCGAGACGCAGATCCTGAGCATCGTCACGCTGGGCAGCAGCATGGACGCGCAGCAGCTCGACGGGCTGAGCCCGAATCGCGAGAAGCGCTATATGCACAACTACAATTTCCCACCCTACAGCACGGGCGAGACCAAGATGATGCGCGGGACCAGCCGCCGCGAAGTGGGCCATGGCGCGCTCGCCGAGCGGGCCCTGATTCCGGTTCTGCCCGATGAGGACACCTTCCCGTATGTCATGCGCATCGTCAGCGAGGCGTTGTCCTCCAACGGCAGCACCAGCATGGGCAGCGTGTGCGGAAGCACCCTGTCGATGATGGACGCCGGCGTGCCGCTCAAGGCGCCCGTCTCCGGCATCGCGATGGGCCTGATCTCGGCTCCGGGCGGACTGAAAGATGGCTATCAGATCCTGAGCGACATCCAGGGCCTCGAGGATCACATCGGCGATATGGACTTCAAAGTCGCCGGCACGTCCAAGGGCATCACCGCCCTGCAGATGGACATCAAAATCTCCGGGCTGACCACCGAGGTGCTCGAACGCGCCCTGGAGCAGGCCCGTGAGGGCCGGGCGGCCATCATGGCCCGCATGCTCGAGGTCCTGCCCGAGCCGCGCCCGAACCTCAAGCCGCAGGCGCCCCGCATGCTCATCGTCCGGGTCGACCCCGAGAAGCTCGGCATGATCATCGGGCCAGG
>JBDSIP010000455.1:0-7938 GCA_039917915.1 Thermoflexales bacterium | reverse complement strand
GCTCGAAGACATGGAGTTCTTCCAGTTCCACCCGACCGGCGTCTACAAGCTCGGCATTCTGCTGTCCGAGGCGGCCCGCGGCGAAGGCGCTGTGTTCCTGAATGGCAAGGGCGAGCGCTTCATGGAGCGCTATGTGCCCACCCTCAAGGACCTGGCCCCGCGCGATATATGCAGCCGTTACATTTACAAGGAGATTCGGGAAGGCCGCGGCGTGGACGGCAAGGACTACGTGTATCTCGACTTCCGGCCCGAGGAAATCAACAAGTACTTCGCCGCCGACGGCAACCCGCGCCGCGTAACGGCCGAATACATGGAACAGAAGCTCCCCGACATCATCGAGTTTGCCCGGGTGTATCAGGGCGTCGATCCGATGACGCAGCCGGTGCCGATCCAGCCCACGGCCCATTACGCGATGGGGGGCATCCCCACCAACAACGACGCCGAAGTGCTGGCCGACGAGACCGGCCGCCTGATCGAGGGGCTCTACGCCGCCGGCGAGGTCGCCTGCGTGAGCGTGCACGGCGCGAACCGCCTGGGCACCAACTCCCTGGTCGACCTGGTTGTGTTCGGCAAGCGCGGCGGGATCAAGATGGCCGAGTATTGCGCGAAAGCATCCTTCCGCGAGATCGACAAGGCCGGCGTCGCGACCGACGCCCAGAATCAGATTGACGGCCTGCGCAATGGCGAGGGCAGCGAGGTGCCCTCCAAGATCCGCAAGAGCCTGCAGATCATGATGGACGACAACGTCGGCGTGTATCGGACCGGCCCCGGCATCCAGACCGCCATTGACCATATCCATGAACTGCAAGAGCGCTACAAGAAAGTTCGGGTGCAGGACAAAGGCATGCGCTGGAATACCGACCTGATGGAGGTGTGGGAACTCGGCGCGCTGCTCGACCTGGCCGAAGTGACCGCCCATTCAGCCCTGGCGCGCCAGGAAAGCCGCGGCGGCCACTTCCGCGAGGACTTCCCCAAACGCGATGATGCTAATTTCCTGAAGCACACGTTCGTGTGGAAGAACGGCAAGATCGAAATCAAGCACAAGCCGGTGGTCATCACCCGGTTCAAGCCCGAAGAGCGAAAGTATTAGCAACAACAAACAGGACAAAGTTCCGGAGGCGATATCCCCCGGCGGAGCCGGGGGATATCGCCTCCGGGCAGTGTCACAGTTTGCAGTTCTGAGTCATACGACAATCCATAAGGCATAACCCATGAACGTCCGCCTCAAAATCAAACGATTCAACCCCGAGTCCGACAAGAAGCCGTACTGGAAAGTGTACGAGCTCGATATGGAGCCAAAGGACCGCGTGCTCGACGCGCTGCACGAGGTAAAGTGGACCCAGGATGGCACGCTATCGCTGCGGCGGAGCTGTGCCCACGGCGTGTGCGGGAGCGATGCCATGCGGATCAACGGCCGCAATCGGCTGGCCTGCAAGGTCTTCGTCGACGACGAAATGAAGACCGGCAAGGGCGCGATCATGATCGAGCCCATCCTTGGCCTGCCGGTCATCAAGGACATGATCGTGGACATGGAGCCGTTTATGGCCCACTACCGCGCGGTCATGCCATTCCTGGTCAATGACACCGACCCAGGCCCGCGCGAGCGGCTGCAGTCGGTCGAGGACCGGGCCCGCTTCGACGACACCACCAAGTGCATTCTGTGCGCGTGCTGCACGACGAGCTGCCCGTCCTTCTGGGCGCGCGGCGAGTATGTCGGTCCGGCCGCCATCGTCCAGGCCCATCGTTTCATCTTCGACACCCGCGATCAGGCCGCCGAAGAGCGCCTGGCCGTGCTAAATGAGCCAGATGGCATCTGGCGCTGCCGGACGGTCTTCAACTGCACCGAAGCCTGCCCGCGCGGGATCCAGGTCACCAAGGCCATTGGCGAGGTCAAGGAAGCCCTGCGAACCGGCGTGATCGCGTAGGCGCTCGAAGGGATCATTCAACGGCGCGACGGGCCGCTCTTTGGGCTGCCTGTCGCGCCGTTTACGTTCGATGACGCGATGAGCCGATTCTCGACACTTCCCCGGTTGATCCGACGCAGGTCTGCGTCGGTTCTGCTCATGTACGTGCTGGTCAGTTTTGGGGCGTCGGTGCTCGTGACACGCCTTTTTCTCGATCTCGCCAGGTACCCGCAACTTGGGGGAAATGGCCTGCACATTGCCCATCTGTTGTGGGGCGGCTTGGCGCTGATGGCAGCCGCTCTGATGATGCTGATCTTCGCGTCACCGTCGGTCAACCGGATTGGCGCGATCTTGACCGGGCTCGGGATTGGGCTGTTCATGGACGAGGTCGGAAAGTTCATCACCTCCGACAACAACTACTTCTTCCAGGCAGCGGCCCCGATCATTTATGTGACCTTCCTGCTGGTCGCGCTCGTCTACTACATTTTACGTCGCAGGCAGGACAGCCTGTCCGAACGCGAGCTGCTGTGCGCGGCGCTCGAGGATGCCGAGTCGCTGTTGGAAGTCAACCCCTATGAGCACCAGCGGGCCGATCTTGCCGCCATCATCGAACGGATCAAGACCGAAGCTTCCGACCCCGACTACATCGCGCTGGCTCGGGCCATACAGACATTTTCGGACAGCGAGTCGGTGCGCCCGGGCAAGGGCTGGTGGGGGCGGGCCGTTCAACGCTATGAGGCGCCGCTCCAGGCCTACTTCGAGCGCCACCACAACTTTTTCGCCAGGCTTCTGCTGACGATTGTGACAATCCGGGCCCTTGCGTCTTTCCTGGCCGTCACCGCAAGCGCCGTTCTGCTCATCATGGCGCCCGAATTGGTTGAGAACCTCAAGCGCCTGCTTGGCACGTTTGGGCCCTACATCCTTGCGCCGCTCGACGTGTCGGGCGACATCCCAAGCGTCGTATTGAACGCCATGACGAGCGGGGTCATGATCATTGGGGTGATCCTGTTCGCACTGCGCAAGCCGATTCGCGGGCTGTACTGGATGCAGACCTCGCTCGTGTTGTCGCTCTGCGTGGTCAATATCTTCGCCTTCTACCAGCAGCAGTTCGTCGTCGCGATCTACGCCTTGACCGATCTGGCCATCTTCATTTACATTCGGGTGTATTTATTCCGGCGCGAGAAACTTGTCGGGGTGAGCAACCGGGTGCCGAGCCCTCCCCCGATATGACTTTGAAACTATGTGTGATCCCCGGCGACGGTGTCGGGGCCGAGGTCATCCCCTGCGCGGTCGAAGCGCTGCGGGCCGTCGCGCCGGACCTCGAAACGACGCCGGCCGACGCAGGCTGGGATTGCTTCACCCGGGTCGGGATCGCCTTTCCCGAGGCAACCCGGGCCGCGATCGCGGCCTGCGGGGCGGCCCTGTTTGGCGCCACTTCTTCGCCCAGCCGAAAGGTCGAGGGCTATCGCAGCCCGATCCTGCAGATGCGGCAGGCATTTGATCTCTACGCCAATCTGCGCCCAACGCGCGACACCGGGTTGCGGATCGCTGGGAGCGGCGTGGGGGCCGATCTTCCGCCCGGCGCGTCGCGAGCCGACCTCCTGATTGTGCGCGAGAACACCGAGGGGCTGTATGTCCAACGGGAATACATCAGGGGTGATGAGGCCATCGCCGAGCGGGTCATCACCCGGGCCGCATCGGCCCGGATCGGGCGGGTGGCGCTCGAGCACGCCCGCCAGCGCAGCAAGCGTTTGACCATCGTCCACAAGGCCAATATCCTGCCGCTGACCGACGGGACGTTTCGCGATGCGGTGCGGGCGGAAGCGGCGGCCTTCCCCGACGTGCAGGTGAATGAGTTGCTTGTCGACAGCGCCGCCTTGCAGATCGGCGCTCGGCCCCAGCAGTTTGACGTGATCGTGACGACGAATCTGTTTGGCGATATCCTGAGCGACCTGGCCAGCATGTGGGGCGGCGGGATGGGCGTCGCGCCTGCGCTCAACCTCGGCGCGGGCATCGCCATCGCCGAGCCTGTGCATGGCAGCGCGCCCGACATCGCCGGCAAGGGGATCGCCAACCCGGCCGGGGCGATCCTGAGCGCGGCGCTGCTACTCCGCCATCACTGGGCCAGGCCCGCGGCAGCCGACCAGCTTGAGGCCGCGGTGTTCGCGGCGCTGGCCGCGGGCGCGCGCACGCCGGATCTGGGCGGGACGGCGAGCACGCGCTCGGTCACGGACGCGGTGTTGGCGTTACTGTCGTAGCGTTGATGACGTTGGTAAGGTTCGAAACGTTGATAACGTTGACTACCTTGCCCAACCTGACCAAACCTGACGAACGTTACCAACCTTACCCACCTTATCAACCTTTCATGGCCGTCATGAACGTATCAAACAGATAATCAGCGTCGTGCGGGCCGGGCGAGGCTTCGGGGTGGTATTGCACGCTGAAGGCCCGGAGTGACTTCGCGCGCAGGCCCTCGACCACCCCGTCGTTCAGATTGACGTGGGTGACCTCGACCGTGTTGGGCAACGAATCGGCCACGACCTCAAAGCCGTGGTTATGGCTGCTGATCTCGATCGCCGAGGTGTCGGAGAAGCTGACAGGCTGGTTGCCGCCCCGGTGGCCGAACTTCATTTTGCGGGTTTGCCCGCCCAGGGCCAGCCCGAGGATCTGGTGACCGAGGCAAATCCCGAAAATTGGGACCTTCCCGAGCAACCCGCGGGTGGCCTCGATGGCATAATCACATGCGGCCGGATCGCCCGGACCGTTGGACAGAAACACGCCATCCGGTTTGAGATCGAGAACGGCTTGAGCGGAGGTCGCGGCGGGCACAACGATCACATCGCACCCGCGAGCGGCGAGCATGAGCAGGATGTTGCGTTTAATCCCAAAGTCAAAGGCAACAACCCGCTTGCGCCGCGTCACTGCTGGCCGGTCGCGATCCAGGATCCGCCACTCCGGGTCGCCCGTCCGATTCCAGGCGTACGGCTCGGCGCAGGTGACCTCACGGGCCAGGTCCCAGCCATTCATATCAGGCATCGCCCGGGCCAAGGCGATCAGGCGTTCGGGGTCGGGGTCGCTCGAGGACAGGGCCGCCCGCATCGCGCCGCGCGAACGGATATGCCGGACCAGGGCGCGGGTCTGCAGGCCGCTGATACCCACCACGCCACGCGCTTCGAGGTAATCGCCCAGCGATTGTTCTGAGCGATAGTTGCTGACGATGGGACTCAGCTCACGAACGGCAAAGCCCGCCACCCATGCCCGCTCAGATTCATCATCAATGGCATTGGCGCCAACGTTGCCGATCTGGGGAGCCGTCATCACTACGATCTGGCGATGGTACGAGGGATCGGTAATGATCTCCTGGTAACCCGTCATCGACGTGTTGAAGACCACCTCGCCCGTGCTGTCGCCCCGGGCGCCAAATCCAACACCCGGCCAGGTCGTGCCGTCTTCGAGACCCAAAAGCGCGGGAAGGGATGATTGCATCGTGATGAAATGCGTCATCCCCGATTTCACGGGGATGACGTCCGCGAGTTTTGTTACTTCTTTGTCACCGTCGTCGAAACGACTTTGTCCGGCGCGGTCTTGTCATCCGGGCTGATTGGCGCGACCAGGCCCCTGACGATGTCGAGGCCGCTCGCAACCCTGCCGATGACCGTGAATCGCCCGTCCAACATCGAGGTGGACGAATAGGTGATGAAGAATTGGGCGCTGCTTTTCGTCTCATCGCCCAACAGCCCTACGATGCCCGCCTTGTCAAACGTCCCCGGCGCGGGGGTCTCCACTTCGCACTCGTAGCCAGGCGTGGCATAGCCCGTGCCGCTCGGATCGCCGAAGACGACAGCGCCGATCTCATTGTCATTCACCTGAACCGGGCTGCCATTGAAGTAGCCCTTCTGGGCCAGAAACAGAAATGAGTTGGCGTTGACCGGAGCCATCTTGGGGTCGATATCGATGACGACATCTCCCTTGCTTGTCTTGATCGTCACTTGCGTGGCGACTTTGGGGTCGAGCACTTGATCGGGCTTGCTAGCCTTAAACCCGCCCTTTGCGGCGTAGGCCTTATAGAGGGTGCGCTGCTTCGCATACTGGCGGAACTGCGTGGCGAACTCGGGCTGCCCGAAGGCATCCGTCGGGATCGCCCGCCCATCCAGGAAGATCGTCGGCGTTCCCGTGTTCTTCATGGCGTCACCCGTCTTCACATCGCCGGTCACGCGCTCGACCACTTTCGGATCGACCAGGGCCGCGCTGAACTTTGCTTCATCCAGCCCGAGCGCCTTTGCATAGGCGACCAGCGTCGGGGTGATGGAGGCCGCCGGCGTCTTTTCCCATTCAGGCTGCTTGGTGTACATGAGCTCCAGCATCTCCCAGAACTTGCCCTGTTGGCCGGCCGCCTCAACAGCGACGGAACTGACAAACGCTTTGTCGTGAATAGTCGTTAACGGATAGTGCCGGAAGACGAGCTTGAGCGTGTCGCTGAGCTGGCCAAAGGCCGCCATCAACGCCGGATGAAACGCCGCGCAGGCAGGGCATTGCACATCGCCGTATTCAATCATCACCGCCGATGCATCCTTGTTCCCGCGGAAGTGATCGGCATCGGTGATCTTGAGCGCGTCGGGCGTCATATCGAATGTGTCTGACAACGTTGCGCAGACGGCGATGGGCGGGGTTATCGTCGGCGCGATCGGAACGGCGGCGACGCCGCCATCGGCTTCGGCGATGTCGATCCGGTTGATCTTGTCGCCGATGACAATCTTCTTCACCACATCCAGTCCGGCGATTGTCCGGCCAAAGGCGGTGTAGTTGTTGTCCAGGAAAGCCTGGGCGCCCATCGTGATGTAGAACTGGCTGCCGCTGCTCGGAGTGGTATCGGCCGGTCCGCTCTGGCGGGCCATGGCGATGGCTCCGTCGATGTGCTTGAGCTTGATTTCGGGCGGAATGTTATAGCCCGGTCCGCCGCTGCCGGTGCCGAGCGGGTCGCCACCCTGGATGACGAAGTTCGGCTCGACGCGGTGGAAAGTCAGGCCGTCGTAAAAGCCGTTCTGTGACAGATAGATGAAGTTATTGACGGTCTGGGGCGCGGCCGACGGATCGAGTTCGACCTGGATATCGCCCTTGCTCGTCTTGATCGTCGCCACGTATTTTTTGGCCACATTGATTGTCACGGGCGGGGGCGCCTTGCCCACCTTGCTGCGATCAGCGGGACTGAGGACCGCGAATGGCCGGCTTCCCGCGGGCGCCGCGGGAGCGGCGGTTGAAGCAGGGGCCACAGGACCGGACGTGGCCACCGGGTTCGCGGCCACTGTTGGAGCAACTGAAACAGCGCCAGCGGTGGGTGCTGCCGCGGGTTTGCCCACGGGCGTCGGGGTTGGGGTGGCCGGGGCGCAGGCCGACATGACGAGGGCCAGAATACCGGCCGCCGCAAAAAGGGACTTGTTCAACATTCCTCCATGGTGCGCGTCGAATACGCGCAAAGACGAAGGATTATAGGCGATGCTGATGAGGGCATGAGGCGCGTGCGCAGGCAATGAACCGAATCCCCATGACCTGATCGTTTGGTCAGCTTGACGCGGTCGACATACCTCGCATAATCGGCCTCCAACACGGGCCGGCCCGGCAGGGCCAGACGCACGGGGAGCGGCGTTTCACGGCATCACCCTGGAGCATCGCCTCCGACCCAATATTGCCGGAAGCGGCTTTTCGTCTGCCTCCGGTGGTGGGCATCACCTAGCGCGCTCCTTTGGCAGCGGGAAACTTTTTTCCGAAAACCGGGTGACCTGACAGGTGGCCCTTGTTATGTAAAGCGCGAGTTCTGATTCACTCATCCAGGGGTCAGATTCTGCTCCGATTGCGCCAAATTTCACTATCAGAACCTACCCAACCCGCAGGTTGGGCAGAGAGGCAGGTTTTTGGCAGACCAGACGGACTAGTGTTGGGCCATTCAGCAAAGACCCGGCGCAAACAGCGCCGGGCTACGAAGGAAACGACCCAAACATGATGAAAGCGTCTCGACCGGTGGGGATTGTTGGTTACG
>JBDSIP010000454.1:0-3664 GCA_039917915.1 Thermoflexales bacterium | reverse complement strand
CGTGCGGGGTAAAGCTCGGCTTGTGCTTGCCGCGCAGGATGTTCGCGATGATCGTCGCGACGCGCCCGACAATCAGCCCGTCGGCATCGATCAGATGCCATTTCTTCACGACCTCGGCCGGCTTGACCGACTTGGTGGTCTTCATCAGCGCCTTCATGGCGGGTGACCTCTTCCGGTTAAATGCGAAAAGCGGCACTTCCGGGCGCCGCCTGTGGGCGTGCTAATCGCGGGGAAGGCCCCGAAAGTCAAGCAAAACCGGGCGTTTCGTGACGGGTATTATGTTACCCGTCATTCTGGGAGGTCATCAGGCGCCGAGCACAGCGGCCGGCTTTGAGCCCGATTTGGAAGCAGGCTTGACTACGCTGGGTCTGCTCCCTGTGAACAGCGCGCGGACCATGAATATGGTGAACGCAACCACTCCGACTGTGAAGACGAGATCGCCCGGTACTCTAGCCCACACCAGTGCCTGCATGAGTGGGCTGTGGATGACGTCGGCACTTCGCGCGTAGGCGTAACCGCGGGTGAAGCTCTGGTAGGTCTGGAACAACCCCTGCGGGAAAAGCGACAGGAAGACCATCATCGCCAGGCCGATGTTGAGGCACCAGAACGAGGTCTTGAGTAACTGGTTGCTCCAGCGCGAGGGGTCCGACAGGCCGCGCATGCAAAACAAGGTCAGCCCGATGCCGAGCATGCCATAGACGCCGAATAAGGCGGCATGGGCATGGGTCGCGGTCGTGTTCAGCCCCTGCATGTAATAAAGGGCGAGCGGCGGATTGATGAAGAATCCGAACAGCCCGGCCCCGATCAGATTCCACACCAGCACGGCGGAGAAGAAGGCGAACGGCCAGCGATAGACCTCCTGCCAATCATGGCGGTGCTCGAATTTAACGCGATTGTAAGCCTCGAATCCGACGACCATCAGCGGCACCACTTCGAGCGCGGAAAACACCGCGCCCAATGCGATCACTGCGGTCGGCGTTCCGGCGAAGTAGAGGTGGTGGAACATGCCAAGCACGCCGCCGCCAAGGAAGATGATGGTCGCGAGCAACACCGAGGTCGCCGCCACCGATGCCCGCACCAGCCCCATCTTGACGAACAGCGCGGATACTATCGCGGTTGCGAACACCTCGAAGATGCCTTCGACCCAGAGGTGGACAACCCACCAGCGCCAGTATTCCATGACCGAGATATGGGCGTGTTGGCCATAAAAGAGCCCGGTCCCGAACAGGAGTCCGATCGAGACTGTCGCGATGGCGACCAGGAAGACGAGTGAGCGGCCGCCTTTCTCGCGGAGGGCGGGCCATACGCCTCGCAGCACCAGCGCGGTCCACAGCAGCAGGCCAATGAACAGGTAGAATTGCCAGAAGCGGCCAAGGTCGAGATATTCGTAGCCCTGGTGGCCGAACCAGAAATTCATCGTGCCGACGGCCAGGTGACGGTTGATCGCCATCCATTCGCCGGCGAACGAGCCGACCACGATGACGAGCAGGCTGAGGAACAGGAAGTTCACTCCCAGGCGCTGAAACTTCGGTTCTCGTCCACCCAACAGCGGGGCTACGTACAAGCCGGTCGCCAGCCAGGCCGTCGCGATCCACAGAATTGCGAGCTGCGTGTGCCAGGTCCGCGTGACGGCATAGGGGAAATATTCCGCCATCGGCAGGCCGTAGAGACCCTGTCCCTCGACTGCATAATGGGCAGTGACGATGCCAAGCAGCACCTGAGCGAAGAACATGGCGGTGACGACGAAGAAATATTTGGCAGTCGCACGCATCGACGGGGTGATCACCGCGCCTCCGAATAGGTCGGTCGTCGCAAACCCGTCGATCGGCTCGATGTCGCGCCGCCAGACGTCGAACTCGCGCGCATAATACCAGACTAGCCCACCACTCCCGGCGAGAAGCACGAAGATGGATACGAACGTCCACAGGAAGATTGCTCCCGTCGGCGTGTTCCCGACCAAGGGCTCGTGCGGCCAGTTGCTGGTGTAGCTGATCGCTTCGCCCGGCCGCTGGGCGGCTGCCGCCCATGACGTCCAGAAGAAAAAGCCGGTCAGCGCGTGCGCCTCGTCCGCGTTCAACACCGCGTTCTGCGGCATCGCATAGAGCTCGCGCAGATGCTGGTCCGCCGACGTGCGGTTGGTGAACAGGCCCTCGAAATGGTTCGCTGTGGCCGAGATGGCGGCCGCCCGCTGGTCACTGACCATGATGACGGACGTTTGCGGGTCGAAGCCGTTGGTGCGCATTTCGCGCCTCAGGATCACGCCAATCCGCGCCTGATCGGGTTCGGGCATCGTCTCGTATTGCCCATTCGAAAGCTGGCCGCGCAGCGCGACTGCTTCGCGGTGCAGCCAATCGGCGCTCCAGTCCGGGGCGACATAGCCGCCATGACCCCAGATCGAGCCCTGCTGCATTCCGCCGGTCGACTGCCACACCGCCTGGCCGCGCTGGATGTCTTCGCCCGTATAGAGAGTCTGCCCCGAAACAGTCCGGACCGCGCTCGGGATCGGCGGTTTGGTGTGATAGATCTGGAGGCCGACGAAGAGCAAAGCGCCGAACATGATCACCATGCTCGCGCCAAAGATTGTCCACAAACGGCGGATCGAAAACTCAGAGGCGTAGTCGGACATGGCAATCCCCCACTCACAGGCTTCGTGCAAAGCCAGTCGCTCGCAGAGGAGCCGCGCCCCGTCTAACTTATGTCATGCGCCTGCCGGACGGGATAAACAACCGCTCGCAGCTCTTCCTTCGCAGCGCTTTGCGCTGGAAACGGTCATCGTCCAGTTCGAAGCGCATCTTGGCGGGCAGATGATCCGCCGCGAAATCAATCTGTTGCCGCGCCCGGAAGCGTGAAATCAGCTTCTTCGCCTCATCCGCGCAATAAGCGTGACGAAGAACGCCGTCGACCAGCCGATCAGGATGAGCCCGTTAATGCCCTCGATCGCCGACACCAGGCGCCATTGCTCGGCCATCGCCGCGTCGCTGTAGCCGATTGCGCCATAGGTGATGGTGGAGAAATGGACCGCTTCGCGCAGGCCCTCGACCGAGCCGATGGCGAGAAACAGAAACGCATACAGCCAAATCTCGATGCCATGCAGAACGAACAGGCCGAGGCTGACGGCGAGCGTCGCGGTGATGCCGTGGCGCGACATCGGGTGGATGTGCTCGTGCCGTTCCTGCAGCTCCTCGAGCCGGAGCAGGCGCGACAGCGTGTAGAGTCCGATGGCGTGGATCGTCACCGTCACCAGCACCATCACGGTCGAAAGGAAGAGCTCCGCGGCCATCGTGCAATCGCTGTAGCGCATCGCGGGAGCGGTTGTAGTGGGTCGCGGCGAAACCGGGTCGCGAGAGCCGCGAAAAAGGGGCGGGAGGTCCGTACTCCCGCCCCGATCGCTTTAGGTCGAAAGGATTAGATCTTCTGGAGGTTCAGTGCGCAGGGCTTGCTGTCGCTGCTGGTCCCAACGTCATAGGACAAGCGCTGGCCGGTGGTCGGCGGGTTGGCCTTGATGTCCCAAGCGAACGCGCTGCGCTCGAAATGGAGGTTGTCGCCACCGGTTTCCGGCTTGATCGAGCCCTTGCCCTGGTCGACGTCGAACGTGTTGACGGTGCCAAAATATTTCATCGTGGGTTCCTTCGTTTCCAGGCACCAGAATTGGTCGCCTGTTGGC
>JBDSIP010000453.1:0-4456 GCA_039917915.1 Thermoflexales bacterium | reverse complement strand
GCGGCCAGCGACCTGCGCTGGGTGACTCCGCCACCCGCCGGCGCGCTGCGCCAGGCCCTCGATCTGCTCCAACAACTTGGGGCGATGCAAGGCGACGCCCTGACCGCGCGCGGACGGGCCATGCTCGAATGGCCGACCCATCCGCGGCTCGCCCACCTGCTGATCGAGGCGCAAGCCGTTGGCGGCGCGCTCCCAGCCCTGGCCGCTGACGTTGCGGCGCTGCTCGATGAGCGCGATCCCTTGCCGCGCGGCTCGGCCGCGGGCGTCGACCTGAGTCTGCGGGTTGAGGCGCTCCGGGCCTGGCGCGCAACGGGCCAAAGCCAGCACGGGGCCGACGCGCGCGCGCTCGGGCGGATCGAGCGGATCGCCGGCCTGTGGCGGCGGCAACTCAACGCGCAGGCCGGTAACGGACCGGTCGATCCGGAAGAGGTGGCCCGGCTCATCGCCCTGGCCTATCCCGATCGCATCGCGCGCGCGAGAGCGCGCGGGTCGGCCCGCTATCGGATGGCCAACGGGCGCGGGGTGCGCCTTCCCGACGGCGACGGCCTGAATGGGTTCGACTGGCTGGCGGTCGCCCACCTCGACGACGGCAGCGACGAAGGCCGGATCCACTTTGCGGCGCCCTTGCGCGAGGCGGACCTCGAGGCCCTGGCCGTCGAGCATGATGTCGTGGGATGGGACGCGCGCAAAGGGGCGCTGCTCGCCCAGCGCGAACGGCGGATCGGCGAGCTCGTCCTGTCCCAGCGCCCGCTGCGCGATCCGCCCTGTGAAGAACGGACTAGCACGTTGTGCGAAGCCGTGCGGGCCGAGGGGCTGGGCCTGCTGACCTGGACCGAGGCGACCCGCCAGTGGCAGGCCCGGATGCAGAGTGTGCGGGTCTGGCGCGGCGATCCATGGCCGGACGTCTCCGACGCGGGGTTGCTGGCCTGCCTCGACGACTGGCTGGGTCCCTGGCTCGACAGTGTGTCCACCCGGGCCGACTTCGCCCGCCTAGACACCCAAACCATGCTGGCCGCACTCGCGACACGCAGGCAACTCGCGGAGCTGGATGACCTGGCGCCGACCCACCTCTCGGTCCCAAGCGGGTCGTCGATCCGGCTGGAGTACTTCGCCGACGGCGCCGCACCGGTCCTGGCCGTGAAGTTGCAGGAGATGTTTGGCCAGGCGGACACGCCCACCATTAACGCGGGCCGGACGAAGGTGCTGCTGCATCTGTTGTCGCCTGCCCAACGGCCAATTCAAGTCACCCAGGATCTGCGCAGCTTCTGGGCGAACACGTATCCGGCGGTCCGCAAAGAGCTGCGCGGGCGCTACAACAAGCACCCCTGGCCCGAGGATCCGTGGACGGCCCTGCCGACGCGGAAGACGGTCAAACGCGCGCGGCCATCGTAGAGACGCAAAATCTTGCGTCTCTACGATGGCCGTTATACCATCACCCGCCCCGAATCTTGAACGTATCAAAATCCCGCGCAACCACGGCGTTGGGGAAGAGGCCGCGGGCTTCGTCGGTAATATCCTTCTCGCTGTTCCGGCCGGAGATGTGGTTCAGGATGAGCTGCCGCGCGCCGGCCTCGACCGCAAAGCGGGCCGCGTCTCCGGCGGTCAGGTGGCCATAGTTTCGGGCCAGCTCGGCGTCGACATCGAGATAGGTCGCCTCGGTCACAATCGCGTCGGCATCGCGGGCAATCTTGACCAGGCTCTCGGTTTCCGCGCAGTCGCCGGTCATCATCAGCTTGCACCCGCGCTGGAGCGGGCCGAGCACATCGTCGGGCTGGATCACCCGCCCGTCGGCCAGGGTGATCGGCGCGCCTTTCACCAGCTCGCGCCGTTCGGGGCCGTTCGGCACGCCCAACTCGGTCGCCCGGTCGTTGAGGAAGGGCCGGCGCGAATGCTCCTGAAACAGAAAGCCGAAACAGTCCGGCCCGCGGTGGCGGACGGGAAAGGCGACCACGTCGAAGTCATCGGCGCTGACCAGGATGCCGGGCTTGATGGCGACCAATTCGATCTTCATCGGCGGCTTCTGGCCGCGAAAGGCGATCCGATAGATCAGGTCCTCGACCCGGTCGAGGACGGCATTCCCGCCGTAGATCCGCAAGCGGTCCAGAGTCTCCCACTGGGCCAGGGTTGACAACATCCCGCCCAGCCCGAAGTAATGATCGAGATGAGCATGGGTCAGCAGGATGTGCTCGAGTCGGCGAAAGCCCAGGCCGCTCGAGAGGAGCTGGCGCTGGGTGCCCTCCCCGCAATCGACCATGAAGCGGTAGTCGTCGTGGGTGACGATGGCCGAGGACAGCCCGCGCCGGGGCAACGGCGTAGACGCCGCCGTGCCGAGAAACGTAAGTTCGAACACCGTTACCCGACTTCTCGCCCGCCATAATGGCGCTTGTAGTAATCGAGAAACTCGCCGGTCTTGATCTTGCGCCACCAGATTTCGTTATCGCGATACCAGCGCACGGTCTTCTCGATCGCCTCGGAAAAGGTGTTGGCCGGCGCCCAGCCCAGGCCGCGGACTTTTGTGTTGTCGACGGCATAGCGCCGGTCGTGGCCCGGCCGATCGGTGATCGGCTGGATGAGCGAATGGGGCTTGCCCAATAGGTCCAGGATCGTATGGGCGAGATCGAGGTTGGCGGTCTCCACCCCGCTCCCAACGTTGTAGGCCTCGCCCGGCACGCCTTTCTCGACGACCACGTCGATGCCCTCGCAGTGATCGAGCACATACTGGTAGTCGCGCATCTGCTTGCCGTCGCCATACAGCGGGAGGGGCAGATTGTCGATGGCGTTGGTCACCCAGACCGGGACGACCTTCTCGGGGTACTGAAACGGGCCAATGTTGTTGGTCCCGCGGGTGAGGGTGACCGGCAGGCCATAGGTGCGGTGATAGGCCAGGCAGAGCAGGTCGCCGCCGGTCTTGCTGGCCGAATACGGGCTGCTCGGGCGCACGGCGTCGGTCTCCAGGCTGCGCCCCGGCGGATCAATGTCGCCATACACCTCATCGGTGGAGATCTGGTGATAGCGCTCGACTTTGAAAGCGCGGGCGGCCTCGAGCAACTCATAGGTGCCGTAGCAGTCGGTCATGATGAAGGTGCCCGGGGTCTCGATCGAGCGGTCGACATGCGAATCGGCGGCGAAATTGATGATGACGCTGATGTTGTTCCCGCGCACGGCCTCGAAGACGGCCTCGCGATCGGCGATATCGCCCCGAACCAGCGAATAGCGGCCCTTGAACTTCGCCGCGATGTCGATCAGGTTGTCGGGGTTGCCGGCGTAGGTGAATTTGTCGTAGACGACGACGTTCCAGTCGGGGTGGCGCTCCAGGGCGTAACGGACGTAGTTGGAGCCGATAAAACCGGCCCCGCCGGTGATGAGGACATTCTTCATGGCAGATGGATTGTAACGGACAGGCCAGTAATTGCCCTCTCCCGCCCCTCACCCCAACCCCTCTCCCGCTGGGAGAGGGGCTTTCGTACCGAGCGCGCTAACGTTTTGCGCTCAGGCGTGCTCTATGCCCTCTCCCAGCGGGAGAGGGCGGCGCGCTGAGCGCCCCAGCGCGAAGCGCGCGGGTGAGGGGCTTTGGCATGACGCGTTCGTCGGCTCGTGGTGGAGGCTGGCTTTGGTCTGCCATAATCGCCCGCATGGACAACCCGTATCGGCACATCCTCTTCTCCCGCGACGGCAAGATCGGCTTCGTCACAATGAACCGCCCGGAGAAGCGCAACGCGCTTTCGGTCGAGCACATGGACGAGCTCGTTGCCTGCTTCCGGGCCATCGGCGAGGACAAGACCCTGTCGGTCGTCATCCTGCGCGGGAACGGGCCGGTGTTTTCGGCCGGCCACGACCTGGGCGAAATGCTCGGCCGGGATGCGGCGTTTTACGCCCACGAGTTCGACGTGTGCACCGTCCTGATGCAGACGATTCAGGCCATCCCCCAGCCCGTCATCGCCCAGGTGCAGGGCATCGCGACGGCGGCCGGTTGCCAGCTCGTCGCCACCTGCGACCTGGCCGTCGCCGCCGAGGGCGCCCGTTTCGCCACGCCCGGGGTCAAGATCGGCCTGTTCTGTACCACCCCGATGGTCGCCCTGACCCGGGCGGTCGGGCAGAAGAAGTCGATGGAGATGCTGCTCACCGGCGATTTCGTCCCGGCGGGCGAGGCGCTGGCGTTTGGGTTGATTAACAAGGTTGTTCCGGCCGATGCGCTGGAGGCCGAGACCCTCGCCCTGGCCGCCAAGATCGCCGATGCCAGCAGCGCCGTGATCGAGATCGGCAAGCAGGCTTTCTACCGGCAGTACGGCCTGCCCCAGGCCCAGGCCTATGCTTACGCCAGCGGGGTGATGGCCGCCAACGCGACGCATGTCGACGCCCAGGAAGGCATGGGCGCCTTTGTCCAGAAGCGCCAGCCTCAATGGCAGGGGCGCTGATTCAACAGGCGCGGAAAAGTGTGCCCCCACAATGAGAAGAG
>JBDSIP010000452.1:0-3108 GCA_039917915.1 Thermoflexales bacterium | reverse complement strand
GCTCCAGCCGTATCGGGAAAACCATTCGGCGGCTGCCACAGAAAGAGCGGCTGCCCCATGGCGGCCAGGGCCTGCTGCATGCGCGGCTCTGCCGCCGTATCGGCGTCCACGGCCCGCAGCGCCGATGCGACAAATTCGAGCGGGCGTTTGATCTTTTGCCCAATTGACGCCCTGAATTCCGGGCTGCGCAGAATGGCGCCCAGGGTTTTCTTGATATCGCCTTTGCTGGCCGTGAAGGCGGCCGCGCCGGCGCTCACCACGGATTCGGCGGGCTCATCGGCAATGAAACGGCGACATAGTTTCAGACTGAGGTTCCGGGCTGTGTTGGGATGAGCCGCCAGGAAATCGAGGAGCGCCTCGCCGTCCTTCATGCCTCCATTGGCCGGAATCTTCAGCCCCATCACGGTCTTGGCTTCCTCGTCGTGGGCGCGCGGCCGGTAAACAAAGGTCCCGGCCTTTGCCGGATCGTCGCGCAGTGTGACGATACTCCAGCCGGTGAAGACCCGCGCGGCCTCGAGGACGTCCTGCTGGGTGTAGCCATTGTCCGCGCCGACCGTGTGCAGTTCGAGCAATTCGCGCCCGTAATTTTCGTTGACTTTCCCGCGCACATTGCTGTCGTTGTCCAACGATTGCAGGACAGCCGGGCTCGTGGCGCTCGCCCCGAGCAGATCGCGAAAGGATCCCATCGCATACGGGCGAATCGAGCTGCGGTCATCATCGGGCTTGAGCAGGTAGTCAAACTTCTTGTTGAAACCGACATTGAAGTGGTTGTTCCAAAAGTCGACCATGACCTCGTAGAGTTGGCGCCGGCTGTAGACCGCCCGAATCACGGCGGCCTGCTGCAAATCAAGCAGGATATCGCGCCGAATCCCGGGGCCCCGGGGATCTCCGGTGTATTTCTGCAGAATCTGGCCCGGAGTCATCGTCAGGGTGTCGAGGGGCGCCAGGCGGCGCTCCACCTCAGTGTCTTCCGGCCCGGAGGCGGCGGCAAGCTGCTCGTCGACAAAGGCATCCAGGCCCATTTGGGCGATGCGCTCCAGGTCGCCGGCCCGCGGCCCGAACATGAGGCGGTTGGCCGCCAGCCAGGCCTGGGCGAGGGCGGATTCGGGCAGGCCCGCGGCCGGAAGGGCGGTGGCGGCCTGAACTGCGGCCGCAGGTGGCGCAAGGGTACCGGTCGCTGTCAGCGGGAGAGGGATGGGTGAAGCAACGACGAGTTGGGTGCTCCCCGGCACACGCGTGCAGGCTGCGAGTGCGGTGGCCGCCGCGCTCAACTTAAGAAAGCGGCGTCGGTTCAACGTCTTGCCAGATCTGCCCAAAAGGTGTTCCATGCCGTCCATTGTGGGCCTGAATGCCAGATGGCCGGCCGAAAAATGCAAAAAGCGCGTAAAGCCGGCTGTCTGGTATATTCGCGCGCCGAACATGAATCGACAGTATTTCAAATGGTATAGCCCTTCTCTTAGCCGGGAGATGGAGATGCTCGTTTTCGGGCATGCCGGCGCGCGACTGCTGGTTTTCCCCACCTCAAAGGGCAAATACTACGAATGGGAGGACCGCGGCATGATGCGGGTGCTGGGCGACCATATTGACAGTGGCGACCTCCAGGTGTTCTGCGTTGACAGTGTCGATGCCGAGAGTTGGTACGACAACGCAGCGCACCCCGGCCAGCGCGGCTACCGGCACACTCAGTACTTCTGGTACATCGTGAACGAAGTGCTGCCCCTGAGTGTGTCGATGAACGGCAATCCATTTCTGATTTCGGCTGGCGCAAGCTTTGGGGCATTCCATGCGGTTGCGATCGCGCTCAAGTACCCGGATTTGTTCCGGCGGGCACTCGGTTTGAGCGGGTTATACGACATTCGGCGCTTCACCCGAGGTTATTCGGATGGCAATGTCTACTTCAACAACCCGTCCGATTTCATCCGTCACGAGTCCGATCCGGGCCGTCTGGCGGAATTGCGCCGGCTGGACATCATCCTTGCGACCGGCCGGGACGATCGGATGCGCTCCGAAAGTCAGACGCTTTCAGGTGCGCTGTGGGACAAGGGTATCGGAAACGCGCTGCGCCTATGGGATGGCTGGTCCCATGACTGGCCCTATTGGGAGCGGATGATGCGGCTGTATGTGGGAGGGCACGACTGATGGACCGCAAACTCGATGGATGGCACAGCGATCGTCTGGACCGGCAAATGGAAATCGTCACATATGGTCACTACGGTTTTCCCCTGCTCTTCTTCCCAACCGCGGCCGCCGACTACCTTGAGTACGAGCGTTTCCTCATGATCGACGCCATCGCGCCTTTCATCGACAGCGGCAAAGTCAAGGTATTCTCGATCAACAGCATCAACAATGAGGCCTGGCTGAACAACCAGGTCCATCCGAGGGACGCCGCACGGCGCCAGCAGGCCTACAACGGCTACGTCACCGAAGAAGTGGTGCCGTACATCTGGTCGAGCTGTCAGGGTCGCCTCGGGATCATTACGACCGGCGCGAGTCTGGGGGCCTTTCACTGCGCCAACCAGGTCTTCCGGCGACCCGATCTGTTCGACGGGATGATCGCGATGAGCGGCTCATATGACATCCGCGGCTACTACCACGGCGACCACTACGACGACAACGTCTATTACAACAACCCGGTGGACTACCTGCCAAACTTGAACGATGGGGTGAACTTGCCCCTCCTGCGGACAAAACGGCATCTTCACATCGTGACCGGACAGGGGGCATACGAAAACGCCGACGCGTCACGCCGGTTGGCGGGCATCCTGTCGGCAAAAGAAATTCCCCACGAATTGGACATCTGGGGGTACGATATGCCCCACGATTGGCCGACGTGGCGGGACATGCTGCCCCATTACCTGGCCACCCGTTTCTAGAAACCAGGACGCCTCGAGGCGCCTGCCCAGCGCCCACGACGCCGCGCAAAACCTGTTGCTCACGGAGGAAGAATGAAGAAGATCGGAATCATCGTAGGACGAGAATGGTCGTGGCCGCCCGCCTTTATTGAAGAAGTGAACACCCGCAACGCTGGCGTGACTGCCGAGTTCGTCAAAATGGGCGGCACGCGGATGACCGAAGCCAATCCCTACGCCGTGATCGTGGATCGGATTT
>JBDSIP010000451.1:0-5534 GCA_039917915.1 Thermoflexales bacterium | reverse complement strand
ACCGACGACGCGCGATCCCCGGGTGCTTTGCGATGACTCTGTCATGAGCAGTTCGACACCGCCCCGGCCGAAGGGGCATGCATGACATCGCGTTGCGCGCCGGGAGCGCGGGCGGCTCGCCCTCGCGATCTATGCTTGCTGGCCCACGTCGCCGCCTTTACCGCGTATCAAACGCGGGCGGGCCGCCCGCGCTCCCAGAGCTATGCCTGCCCTTTCCCCCGAAAACGGTCCGTAACTAAGAATGACATGGGTGGGGTGCGCGCCGACCTTGGCCCGAGCAGTTACGTAACGAACGATATCCGCGCGCCCGATCCGTCTGCGGTCGGTCGTCAACCGGCCGCCTCATACGCCTGCTTGATCCAGGCGATGAGTTCCTTGTCGACTTCCTTTAGCGTTGACACGCGCACGTTGTACGGGCACATCCCGCCGGCCGGCAACGCCACCAGGCGCTCGGTCGCGGGGACGCCCTTTATATTGATGCCGACATCGACCCGGGTGCTGGCACCCGGGCCGAGCATGGCGAACTGCTTCTTGCGGCGCAGGCTGACATAGCCCTTCTTGGGGACGATCTCAAACTCGCCAAACTTGATGATGGCAGCCATCAGCGCGTCATGGATTGGCCGGAGCGCCGCCTTGGGCCCGGCGTAGATGGCGTCGAGCACTTCGTCGCCGCTCAACCCAGCCGCGGCGCGCGTGCCATCCGACTGCATCGTGGCGTGAGCCAGCGCGTTGGCGTCGCCATGGCCGAGACCGAGGTCACGCTTGAGCATGTCGCGGATTTCGGTGTGTTTGGTGAGCCCGCTCTTCTTGACGAGGGCGGTGAGCTGGGCAAGGGTCTTGCCGGTCTTGGTCTGGATGTTATTGATCTGGGTTTGGACGGCTTGGTCTAGGGTGCTCATGGAGATCCTCCGGTGGGCGAATTGTAGGGGCAGACCACGGATGGCGGGCCGCCGACCGCAGGCAACTTGAGCAGACTGCGGTCCGCCGTCCGCCGTCTGCGGTCACTATGGTAAACTCCCGCCCGTTCGGGGAGTAGCGCAGCCTGGTAGCGCGCTGCGTTCGGGTCGCAGAGGTCCAGGGTTCAAATCCCTGCTCCCCGACTTTTTCTTTTGGGTCGGTCGTCCTCGTCTCGTTTTCTGAAATGTCGCCGCTGTCAACCTCCATATGGGACGATTTCGTCCGACAGCATCCATCCGGCCATTTTCTCCAGCTTTCGACTTGGGCGGCGCTCAAGACCGCCCACAGCTGGAGCGCCATCCTTTCGACACAAACGTCTGACGCCGGCGCTGTCACGGGGACCCAGATCCTGCTGCGCCACCTACCGGCCGGCTTGGGCGCGCTGGCCTATGCGCCGCGCGGCCCGGTCGTGGACTGGGGAGACAAGGCGCTCACCCGGGCCGCCCTGGACGGCGCGGCCGCCACCGCCAAATCCGCCGGCGCCTTTGCCCTCGTCTTCGAGCCCGAACTGCTGGACGGCGGCCTGGACCTGCGCGGTGATAATCTCATTCCGTTGGACTTCACCGTCCAGCCGGCCCGCACGATCTGGGTCGATCTCGCCGGCGACGAAGCGGCGATTCTGGCTCGGATGAAACAGAAGACCCGCTACAACATCGGCCTGGCCCGGCGCAAGGGCGTGACGGTCCGCCCGGGCGGCGCCGCGGATGCGGCCGCCTTTGGCGGGCTGATGCGGGCCACCGCCGAGCGCGACGGCTTCTCGATCCATCCCGCCGCCTACTACGCCGACGCCCTGCGCCTGTTGGGCAACGATGCCGCCCTGCTCCTGGCCGAAGTCGAGGGCGAGACCCTGGCGGCCCTGATTGCGGTCGCCTGTGGGCAACGCGCCACGTATCTGTACGGCGCGAGCAGCAACACCCGACGCGAATTGATGGCGCCGTATCTGCTGCAGTGGGAGGCCATGCGCTGGGCAAAGGCGCGGGGCTGCGCGACGTATGATCTGTGGGGGGTTCCCGACGAAGACGAGACCGCCCTCGAGGCGGGCTTTGAAGCGCGCCACGACGGGCTGTGGGGGGTCTACCGCCACAAGCGCGGCTATGGCGGGCAGGTGGTCCGGCACGCCGGGGCATGGGCGCGGGTGATCTCGCCGCTGCGCTGGCGAGCGTATGAGGCCGCCCGGCGGCTGCGCAAAACGCACGGACTGGCGGCATAAGGCATGGCTGACGGCATCCTGTATTTCCCGAAGGGTTTCAAGTGGGGGACGGCCACCGCCGCCCACCAGGTCGAGGGCGGCAACGCCAACAACCAATGGTGGGCGTGGGAGCAGCTGCCCGGCAAGATCGCCAACAACGACAAGAGCGGGCTGGCCTGCGACTGGTGGAACAACGCCGAGGCCGATTTCGACCGGATGGTCGACATGGGTCTAAACGCCCACCGCCTGTCGATCGAATGGAGCCGGATCGAACCGCGCGACGGGATCTTTGACGAGGCCGCCATCGAGCGCTATCGGGCCATCCTGCTCGGCCTGCGCCGGCGCGGGATCGAGCCGATGGTCACTCTGCACCACTTCAGCAACCCGATCTGGCTCGAAGATCGGGGCGGGTGGATCGAGGAGCGAGTCGTGGTGCCGCGCTTCGAGCGCTTCGCGCGCAAGGTCGTCCGCGCGATGGGCGATCTGTGCGATTTGTGGTGCACTCTCAACGAGCCCAACATCTACGCCCTGATGGGCTATCTGGCCTATGGCCGGATGCCGCCCGGCCGGAGCGGCGAGCTTGACTCGACCGTCGCCGTTGTGCGGAACATGCTCCTCGCCCACGGGGCCGCCTATCGGGCCCTGCACGCCGGGCAGGCCCTGGCCCGGGTCGGGATCGCCCATCACATGCGGCTCTTCCAGCCGCTGCGGCCGGCGAATCCGTTCGATCAGATCATGACCCGGGTCTTTGGCAGCGTCTTCAATCAGGGGATTCTCGATGCGCTGACCAAAGGCCGCTGGAACTGGTTGCTCAGCCGCGGCGCGACCACGAGCGCGCGGGCGCTGCGCGGGACGCTGGATTGGATCGGGCTGAACTACTACTCGCGCGAGCGGGTGTCGTTTGCGCCGCGCAGCCCGGAAACACTGTACGGGAAGATCCAGTTCTCGCCCGGGGCCGAGCTGAGCGATTTTGGCTATGGCGAGATCCATCCCGACGGCATGACGCGCCTGATTCGAAAGCTGGCCCATTTCGGACTGCCGATTTACATCACCGAGAACGGCATCCCGGACGCCGACGACGACCAGCGCCCGGGCTTTCTGCTCCAGCACCTGCAAGCGCTGTGGCGGGTCACCCAGTTCAACTGGCGCATCAGCGGCTACTACCACTGGTCGTTCGTCGACAACTTCGAGTGGAGCGAGGGCTTTCGGATGAAATTTGGGCTGTATGCGCTCGATCCAGCCACCCAGGAGCGCACGCTGCGGCGGAGCGGGATGCTCATGCGCGAGATCGCGAAGACCGGACCGGGCGGCGCGATCTCAAGCGCCATGGTCCGCGAGTACGCCCCCCAGTTGATGCGGGTGATGTTTCCGGGCGGCTGAGCCATTCACGCTCTACGTTCCCGTTGACGCTCTACGTTCCCGTTTACGTTCCCGTTTACGTTCCCGTTCCCGTTTACGTTCCCGTTCTCGTTGACGTCGACGTTCCCGTTGACGTCGACGTTCCCGTTGACGTTCACGTTGACGTTCCCATTTACGTCGACGTTCTCGTTTACGTTCACGTTGACGTTGACGTTTGCGTTAACGTTTGCGTTAACGTTTACGTTTGCGTTAACGTTAACGGGAGCGTCAACGTCAACGGGAACGAGAACGGCAGTCGAATTACGGCGCTCGTGGACAGCTCGGAACGGCTCAAAACGCGTTCTCGTAATGGGTGATTCGCGCAACTTCGTCGCGCGAATTGAGATCGATGGCGATGACGTCGATGCGGGCCGGCGACTCGAGGCGATCATTGATGCTGAGCCAGGCCTGGGCCGTCTCCATGAGCTTGGCCCGTTTTGCGGGACCAAGGGTCTCCTCCGGCGCGCCGTACGCGTCGCCATGCCGCGCGCGCACCTCGACAAAGACGAGCACTCCGCCATGTTCAGCGATCAGATCGAGTTCGCCATGGCCATGTCGCCACTGGCGAGCCAGGATGACATAGCCCTTGTCCACCAGATGGCGGGCGGCGATGGCCTCGCCTCGGTCGCCGGTCGCCTTGCGAGCGCGCATGGGGCCGTTAGGCCTCCGCTTCGACGTCGGGCGGAAGCGCCGCCTGGCGCCCGGAAATGCGGGCGGCGATGACGGCGACCGCGACATAGATCACGCAGAACACGCCGACCAGGCCGGCCCGAATTTCGGCCTGCCAGGCGAACCGGGAGATTATCGCAAAGATGATCTGGGCGAGCACCGCGCCCGCCCCCACCCAGGGACCGATCGACATCCCGGCCAGCGCGCCATAGCGCGGGTCTTCGTAGAGCGCGGCGGACTTGCGCCCGGCCTGGATGGCCATGACCAGGGTGACCGCCAGCAGCGCGACATACCCGGCGCTGAACGCGGCCCCGGCCAAAAGGACATTTGGGATGAGCGAGACGAGCGTGCCACCCGCCACGACGGCGGCGAGCAGCCCGACGGCGGCGGTGAGGACCAGATAGCGGAGGCGGAGATTCATGTCCCGCCAAGTTTACGCGACTCGGTTTCCCCGGCCTATCGGGAAGGAATTCCCCCTGGCGCGGGATGAAACCCCTTGCATGTCCGCGTGTCGCAAGCGTAGGATATTCACACGATGCCTGGAGATAAAGTCCGCGCCGACTATGATGAACTGGCCAGGACCGCCAGCCTCTGGCAGCGCGAGAGCGAAAGCAACGGCCAGATGCTCGCAGCGCTCAGGCGCGAAATGGCGGTCCTCGAAAAGGGAGACTGGATCGGCCCCGGCGCCACAGCTTTTTACGCCGAAATGAATTCGGCAGTGCTTCCGGCCGTGCGGCGCCTGGCCAGTGCTCTGTCCGAAGCCGGCCAGGTCAGCCGCCGTATCAGCACGATTGTCAAGACCGCCGAAGACGACGCGGCGCGCGTCCTGCGCGGCAACGCTGCTGATGTGAAGCTCCCGGCCATGGGCGTGAGTAAGGATCAGGTCCAGCCATCCGGATCGAATGCCGGCGCGGCCGCGGGTGGGATTCTTGGCGCGATCCTTGGCGGGCCGCTTGGCGCGATCCTCGGCGCGGGACTGGGATCGAAATTCGACAGTGGGCCGGATACCGGGGGCAGTTTTGTCAAACTGTCCGACGCGCCGAAGACGGTGGAAGTCCCGAAAGTCCTCAACGATGGGCTGGCCGACGCGTGGAAGGACTCGTTTCCCAAGGGCCGCTCCCAGGAGCAGGGCGGGATGCTGGTCCAGAAGGGCGACGGCACGCTCGAGTTCCGCCGCGGCGCCGCCGGTGACAGCGGCTCCTTCTCGCCAAATTACGGCGATCTCAAGGACGGCGAGACCCTCATCGGGCTCGTGCACACCCATCCCTACGACGCGACCGAGGGCGGGCACACCAACGTTTCATTCAGCGGCGCCGACATT
>JBDSIP010000450.1:0-2826 GCA_039917915.1 Thermoflexales bacterium | reverse complement strand
GCGGTCGCCCCGGTTGCCCCGGTTGCGCCGGTCGCCCCGGTTGCCGGCCACCTACGGGTCGGCGCATTGCGCACAACGCATCAGGTAGGGGCGACCGCCGGTCGCCCCTACCTGATGCCCCGCGGCTCGGGCCGCCGGATACAACAAGAACCACATATGGCACGGACCTACAATCCTCAACGACATCACCGCCGCAGCATCCGTCGGCCAGGGCACGACTACGCGCAGGAAGGGAAGTACTTTGTGACGATTTGTGCCCATGGGCGGGCGTGCCTGTTCGGCGACATTGCGTCGGGCCACCTCACCCTCAATGAGTACGGGCGGATTGCGCAGGAAGAATGGTTGCGGACCGAGATCATTCGCGCCAAGATCATCCTGGACGAATACATCGTCATGCCAAACCACGTTCACGGCATCATCATTCTTCGGGAATCGACAACCTCAGCCAGCCGGGTCGAGTCTGACGTAATTGCCGGTCCGCGCCCTGGATCATTGGGCGCAATCGTTGGTGGTTTCAAGGCCGCTGCCTGCTCAAGGATCAACCTGTTGCGCGGTACTCCGGGTTTTCCGGCCTGGCAACGCGATTTCCATGACCACATCATTCGCAATGACGACGAATACCGCCGATCGTCGCATACATCCGCAACAATCCCCTCCGATGGGCCGAAGACTCCCTATTCCAGGCCAACAATGACAACTTTCCAACCGAGCGATACGACAGGTAGGGGCGACCGCAGGTCGCCCCTTCATCCTGTCCATCCATGTTGAAAGGGCTGGTGGCTCGCGCGCAAGCCGCCAATTCAGGTATGCTTCGCGCATGCCACAAACACCCCGCCAGCAACCCCAGCCGCAACAGCAGCCGCCGCCCCTGCAGCTCGAGCTCCCGCCCGGGCTGGACGCGACCTATTCCAACTTCGTCGTCATCCAGCACTCGCCGGCCGAATTCATCCTCGATTTTGCCAGGATCATGCCCAACATGCCCGCGGCCCGGATCGGCGCCCGGATCGTGTGCGCCCCCATGCACGCCAAACTCCTGGTCCGCGCGCTCCAGGAGAACATCGAGAAGTACGAGGCCCAGTACGGCGCGATCTACATCCCGCAGCAGGGCGACAACCTGACGAGCCAGTTGTTCGGCGGCCAGCCACCTCAATAAATCACCATGCCACGCACCCGCGCCGATTGGGAACGCGAAACGCTGCTTCCCTCGCTCAAACGCGCGCCCGAACGGCGCGCCCGTTTTGAGACCTCCTCGGGCATTCCGTTTGAGGTCGTCCACGGCGACGCCGAGTTCCCCGGCGAATATCCCTTCACCCGCGGCGTTCACCCGACGATGTATCGCTCGCGGCTATGGACGATGCGCCAATATGCCGGGTTCGCCTCGGCCCAGGAGAGCAATGCCCGCTACCGCTTCCTGCTCTCGCAGGGCCAGACCGGGCTGTCGGTTGCCTTCGATTTGCCCACCCAGCTTGCCATGGACGCCGATGACCCGCTCGCCGCGGGTGAGGTCGGCAAGGTCGGGGTGAGTGTCAGCTCGCTTGAGGATATGCGCGAGTTGTTCCACCAGATTCCGTTGGACAAGGTCAGCACATCGATGACCATCAACGCCCCCGCCGCGATCCTGCTTGCCTTGTATGTGGCGGTCGGCCGCGAACAGGGTGTGCCGACAAAGGCGCTCCGCGGCACCGTCCAGAACGACATTCTCAAGGAATACGCGGCGCGTGGGCTGTTTGTCTTTCCGCCCGTGCCGTCGATGCGGCTGGTCACGGATATCTTCGCCTGGTGCAAGGACGAGGCGCCTCAGTGGAATACGATCTCGATCAGCGGCTATCACATCCGCGAGGCCGGCAGCACCGCCGCTCAGGAGATCGCCTTCACCTTGGCCAACGCCATCGCCTATGTCGAAGCCGCCCTCGCCGCCGGCCTGAGCGTCGACGACTTTGCCGGCCAGCTCGCCTTCTTTTTCAACGCCCACAATCATTTTCTCGAGGAGGTGGCCAAGTTCCGGGCCGCCCGCCGGCTATGGGCCAAAATTATGCGCGAGCGCTTTGGGGCGAAAGATCCCCGCAGCTGCATGCTGCGCTTTCACACCCAGACCGGGGGCAGCACCCTCACTGCCCAGCAGCCCATGAACAATGTCGCCCGGGTGACCCTGCAGGCCCTGGCCGCGGTCATGGGCGGTGCGCAGAGCCTGCACACCAATGGCATGGACGAGGCCCTCCAGCTCCCAACCGAGGAGGCCGTCCGGGTCGCCCTGCGCACCCAGCAGATCATCGCCCATGAAAGCGGTGTAACGGAAACCGCCGACCCATTCGGCGGCTCCTACGCAGTCGAATACCTGACCGATCAGCTTGAGCAACAGGCTGCAACTCTGATCGCCAGCATCGACCGGATGGGCGGCGCGGTCCGGGCCATCGAGAGCGGCTGGATGCAGGCCCAGATCGCCGACGCCGCCTATGCCTTCCAGCACGAGGTCGAGACTGGCCAGCGCGTCATCGTCGGGGTCAACGACTTCACCGAAGGAAGCGAGACGGCCACGACCTTCGCCCGCTTCAAGGTCGATCCAGCCATGGAGGCCCGTCAGCGCGCGCGCCTGGCTGCCTGGCGCGCCCAGCGCGACGCCGGCCGGGCGGCCGAGCTCAGCGCCCACCTGGAGACCGCGGCCCGCGGCCCGCGCAACCTCATGCCCGTCCTGCTGGCCTGCGTCGAGGGCGGCCTGACCGTGGGCGAGATCGGCACGATCCTCCGACGCGCATTTGGCGAGCACCTTCCGCCGACTGCAATCTAGTTCCTGGAAGCGATGGTCCCCGGCGAAGCCGGGGACCATCG
>JBDSIP010000449.1:0-9397 GCA_039917915.1 Thermoflexales bacterium | reverse complement strand
CGAAATCACATTCCCCGCGCAAAGCGCGGGGATTGTGATTTCGCCAGAAAACTTGAGTCCGAGCCGGTCTGTCCCCTGCCGTAGAATCGAGCCATGCTCAAGCGATTTCAGCACCTCATCGGCGGGGTCGAGGTGGGCAGCCCGACCCACACCCTTTCCCGCAACAGCAGCAACCTCGAAGACGTCCTGGGCGAGTTCCCCAACGCCACCCGCGAACAGGTGCGCCTGGCCTGCCAGACCGCCCGCAACGCCGCAGCCGAGTGGCGGCGCACCCCCGCCCCGATCCGGGGCGAGATCATCGGCAGCATCGGCGCGGCGATTTCCCGCGAGAAGGAGGCCCTCAGCCACCTCGTCACCCGCGAAATGGGCAAGACCCTCAAGGAAGCCCGCGGCGACGTACAGGAAGCCATCGACACCTGTCACTTCTTCCAGTCCGAGGGCCGGCGCCTGTATGGTCAAACGGTCCCGAGCGAGATGCGAAACAAGGAGCTGATGACGTATCGCCGGCCGCTAGGCGTGGCCGCGATCATTACCGCCGGCAACTTCCCGATTGCCGTGCCGAGCTGGAAAATCATCCCGGCCCTGGTCACCGGCAACACCATCGTGTGGAAGCCCAGCGAGGATTGCCCGGCCGCCTCGTACGCTTTCGCCAAACTGATGGAGGAGGCCGGCCTGCCAGCCGGCGTCCTGAACGTTATTTTCGGCGGCGGCAAGGATGGCGCGGGCCAGTATCTGGTCGAGATGCTCGACGAAGGACTGCTCAACAAGATCGCATTCACCGGCAGCACGGCGGTCGGCCGGCAGATCGGGGCGGCGGCCGGGCGCAACCTCATCCACCCTACTCTTGAGCTGGGCGGCAAGAACCCGTTGGTGGTGATGCGAGACGCCGATCTGGACAATGCGCTGTCGGGCGCGCTGTGGTCGGCCTTTGGCACGGGCGGGCAGCGCTGCACCAGCGCCGGGAATGTCATCATCGACGCGCCGGTCTACGCCGAGTTCAAGAAGCGCTTTGTGACCATGGCCCGCGAGGTCGCAATCGGCGACCCGCTCAAGTACCCTGGCGTGCTGTATGGCCCCTTTATCAACGAGCGCTTCTTCCGGACCTGGGAGCAGCACTACGAATGGGCCAGGGCCGACGGGGCAAAACTGCTCTACGGCAAAGGCCGCATCACCCGGACAACCAAACCCAAGGGCTTCAAGGGCGACCCCGAGGCCGCCCTCTACGGCTGGCCGACGATCTGGGAAGCGAAGCGCGGGATGAAGATCTTCCAGACCGAGGTCTTTGGGCCGACCATCAACCTGGTCCAGGTGAACGGCATCGACGAGGCGATCGAGACCGCCAACGCCGTCGACTACGGGCTGAGCAGCGCGATCTATACCAACAACCGGGATTGGGCCTATCAGTTCAAGGACCGCATCCAGGCCGGGATGACCAGCATCAACAACTCGACGACCGGGGCAGAGGCCCACCTGCCGTTTGGCGGGGTGAAGGGCAGCGGCAACGGCACGCGCGAGAGCGGGATCTGGGTGCTCGAGAGCTACACCTACTGGCAGGCCGTCAACGATGATGTGAGCGGCAAGCTGCAGCTCGCCCAGATGGACACCGGCTACATCGCGCCGCGCCCGCCAGTGGATGTCGGCACGCTGGTGAGGTAAGAGTACTATTTCCAGAATCGATATCCCCCGGCTCCGCCGGGGGATATCGATTCTGGAAAACAAATATGGGTTGACAGCGCTCAGCGCGGCCGCAGCCGCAGGATCTTCCCGTCAACGGCATCGGTGCTGAAGTAAATGAAGCCGTCCGGCCCAACGGTGATATCCCGCAACCGGCCGTAGGTGTTGTCGATCAGTATCTCCTGGTCGACCACTCGCTCGCCATCCAGAACAACCCGATACAACCGGCCGGTCTTGAGCGAGACGAAGAAGATCTGGTTTCGCCAGGCCGGAAACGCGTCGCCGGTGTAGAAGACCAGATCGCTGATGGCGATAGTGGCGCTGTCCTCGTACTGGCGGATGGCCGGAACGTAGTTGGTGATGGCGCCGCACACGGGCGCAGTCCCCTCGCAGGTCGGCCAGCCATAGTTCTTCCCTCCAACGATGACATTCAGCTCATCGCGTTTTTCGGGGCCGTGCTCGGTGCTCCACAGCGCGCCGGTCAGCGGGTGGAATGCCAGACCCTGAGGATTGCGATGCCCGATCGTCCAGACCGGGCTGTTTCCAAACGGATTGTCCGCGGGGATCGTGCCATCAGGTTTGATTCTGAACGTTTTGCCTCCGAGCGAGGTGGCGTTCTGGGCAAGGGCGCGTTCGGATGCCTCGCCCATCGATGCGTATAGCAAACCATCCGGCCCGACGATGACCCGGCAACCGTTGTGAAAGGTGGCGCCCGGCATCGCGTCGATGAGGACGAGCTCGCTCCCAAGCGCCCGGTCCCGCAGGGTGAAGCGGCTGAGCCGGTTGAGCGCCTGACCGCCACTGGCGTAGCTGTAGCAGGCATACAGCCAGCCGGTTTGGGCAAACGCCGGATCGAGAGCCATCCCCAGCAGGCCGGCCTCGCCCCCGACTCGCACTCGGGGCAGGCCGGCAAAGGCGGTGACACTCCCCCGGGCCACGTCCAACGCACTGATTACCCCTGTATCTCGGCTGGTGAAGAACAGCCGGCCATCCGGGGCGAAGTTCAGGCTCCACGGGCGGTCGACACCCTCGATGACGGTCTCGACCCGCCAGGCGATTGGCCCGGGTGATGGTGTCGGCGAGGTCGTTTGCGTTGACGTAAACGTCAACGTCGACGTCGACGAGGACGTTGCCGGCAACAACAAGGTGGGTCCAGGCGCGGGCGTCACTCCAGCGCAGGCGCTCAGCGCCACCGCAACCGCAATCAGGATCATCCACAGCGAAGTTCGCATCTGCCTCTATTTCAGCACCGAGCCAGACAGGGCTGCAAACGCTTCGAGTCTGGCCGGGCGAACTGGACCATCCATCACGACTGCGACTTCCCCGCTCTCGTTGGGCGGAATAGCCCCGATCAGCGTTTCCTTGCCCGCGCCCACAATTTTGCCAGCGCCGTCAAAGCCGATCACAACGATGTTTGTCCGGCTCGCCGGAAGGGCGCCCGGATTCTTTATGCCCACCAGCACCCTGAGCGGCGCGGCCGCCGGCAGCGCGCCGGCTGTGGCGCTCAATGGCTTTGCCTCGCCTGCTTGCGCCAGCCGGACCGGCCGGGCGTTCACGACAATCGAGACCGGTGTCGCGCCGCTCGGAATCACCAGATCCTCCACCGTCCAGACCCAGCCCCCGGGAAATATCGCTCCAGGCTGGCCGGCCTTGTAGGCGACCAGCTTCTTGTCGGCGTCAAAGGCGAGGATTTGATAGTCCGAGGCAGCCACGACCGAGATCTGGCCGGCGCTCTGGAGCTGGAACACAGCCACGTTTTTCTGCGCGCCGCCGGCGGTCTTGTAGGACAACAACGTGGCCTGACTGACAGTCACGTCGGGCGCGGCCCGCAAGGCAGGCTCGGGCGCGTAGGCGCTCGTGCCGCGCGGGCGCGGGAAGGCCGCCCAGCGTTTGGCCGCGGCGCTCCCGGTCACAAAGAAGCGGACCGGGGTGACAGCATTCTTCCTAAGGAAGCCAACGTACAGGCTGCCCCCTGCCACGAGGGCGTCACTGGCGTCGTAGCCCAGGGCGGGCACAAAGACATTCAGCACATCAAAGGGGTTTGGATTGCGGATCTCAACGATCACATCGTTGTTGCCGCTGCCCTGCGAAATCGGGCTGATCGACACCACCTCAAGGGGTTTGACCTCGGCCGACTTGCTGTCGGCGGTCGCAGAGGGGACCGCTTCGACCCGGGCGATTGTGGCCGTTGCGGTGACGTTTGCGGCATAGACCAGGGCGGTTTTCTGTCCGGCCCAAAGCGCTTCGGCTGGGACGGTCTGGCTGAACAGGAGCGTGCCGCCGGGGTCAAAGGCCCGCAATTGCAGCGCAACGCTGCCCAGGTCGCGATCGGGGTTGGGGTTTTCGAGTTCGATCAGGAACTGGGTCGTGCTGCCGCCGCGCGCGGCACCGGTCTTGCCGACGTTTGGCGGCAGGAGCTTGCCCGCGGGGGTAGCGGCAGTCGCGGCCCGGGTGGGCGCCGCGATGGGCGGCGAGACGGGAGGGGCGGTTGGCGCGGATGCGGTGGGCGGCGCCGGTGTCGACGCGCCACTCCCGCAGGCAGCGAGCAGGGCAATGGCGAGGCCGAGGGCCAGGACTCGAACGCTTGACATTGTTCTATTTTCTCAGGGGACGATGATTTGTCAAGGCGCGATATTGCGCAATTCGCTAAACCGGGGCATTTCCCCTCTCCCAGAACATCCGCCTACGCCACCTGCCGCCGAAACGGCTCCTTCTTGAGGTCGACGACCAGGAGCTGGCCGAAGCGATCGTGCTCGATCGCATCCTTCACGACTTTGAGCGCCTCGGTGGCCGCGGCGGCGGTGATGCGGATATCCTCCTCGGTATGGGCGAGGGTGGCTTTGAAACTCAGCGAGCAATGGATCCCGCGCCGGGCCATCTCCTGGATGAAGAGTGTGCTCGCTTTGCGCGGGTCGACGCCCTGCGGCGACTCAATCGCCAGCATCGGGTTTGAGGAGAATCCGCGGCATGCCCCGCTCAGACCCGCCTCGGCCAGGGCTTGATTCAGCGCCCGCCGCAGCGACTCGCCAATCTCGTCGAAGCGGCGGGCCGAATCGCGGCGTTTAAGCTCGCGGATCGTCGTCAGCGACGCGACCAGGCCGATGTTGTCGCTCCAGTACGAGCTGGAGATAAACATGCGCGCCGCGGGGGCCATGACCTCGCGCGCGCCAACGACCGCGCCCATAGGATAACCGTTGGACATGGCCTTGGCCAGCACGGTCATGTCCGGGACAACCCCTGTGACCTGCTGCATCCCGCCGATCGCCTGGCGCCAGCCGCACGACACTTCGTCGAAAATCAGGATGACGCCGTGGTTGCGGGCCAGAGTCTGCACCCCCTCGAGATAGCCGGCCGGCGGCGGCTCGGATCGGCAAGGCTCCATCATGATCGCCGCCGTCTCGCCAGAATGCTCTTTGAGCAGATCTTCCAGCATATTCAGATCGCCGTACGTGAATGGAATAACGCTCCCGGCCAAACCCGCCGGCACACCGATCGGTTCGATCCCGGCGAAGGGATACTCGCCCGAAACCGGGTCCACCCCGTAGTTGGCGGCCTGATACCAGTCGTGCCAGCCGTGATAGCCGCAGATCAGGATCTTGTCGCGCCCGGTCGCGCCGCGGGCGATTCGGGCCGCCACCGCGCAGGCTTCTCCGCCGCCCTTGGTGTAGCGGACCATCTGGGCGCTGGGGATCGTATCGATCAGCTCATCCGCCAGTTCAAGCTCGAGCGGGCTGTTGAGGGTGTACAGGCTGCCCCGCCGGATCTGCTCGATGACGGCGCCGTCCACGACCTCGTCGGCATGACCGAGAATCACTGCGCCCACCGCATTCACCCAATCCACAAACTCGTTCTCGTCGACGTCGATGAAGCGCGCGCCTTTGGCCCGCTGGGCATAAACCGGGCTCACGCCGTTGGCGAACTGGTCGGCCCGCCGGCTGATGAGCTGGGTCCGGCCGGGGATGAGCTCTGCGGCCCGGGCATACAAGGCCATCGATTTGGACACGTCTGGGAATTGCGTCATGCGCCAAGTTTCGCATATTCGCGCATAATCGGCGAATGCCAAAACAAAAGGTTCTGATCACGGGCGCCAGCGGGTTGATCGGTCGCCTCACCCTCGCCGCCCTCGGAAACAAATATGACTTCAGCGCGTTGAATCGCAGCGCCGTCGCCGGGATCCCCTGCTTGCAGGCCGACATCGCCGACGCCGAGGCGATAAAACCTGCGTTTTCGGGCGTGGACATGGTCCTGCACCTGGCTGCCGAAACCAAAGAGACTCAGGACTGGGACATGACCATGGCCACTACCGTGACTGGCGCACTCAACGTCTTTCGCGCCGCCGCCGATGCCAAGGTTAAGCGGGTGGTCTTCATGAGCTCGGGCAGCACGATGTGCGGCCACGAATGGAATGACGATCTCCCTTACGGCACGCTCGCCCGCGGCGAGTACGACCAGGTCGAGGCGCCCTGGCCGCTCCTGACCCACCGCGATCCGCCCCGCCCGGATAGCCCCTACGGCGTAGGCAAACTCTTTGGCGAGGCGACCGGCCGCTGGTTTGCCGACAAATACGACATGTCGGTGCTGTGCATCCGACTGGGCGCCGTGCTCGACACGGATAGGCCAAAGCTGTTGCGCCACTTCCCCGGATTTCTGTCGCAGGCAGACGCCGTGCAGATGATCGACAAGTGTCTGTCCGCGCCGTTGTCGCTGCGCTACGACATCTTCGACACGATCAGCAACAACAAATACCGCTGGCGCGACACCCAGCATGCCCGGGACGTCCTCGGCTGGACGCCCACGGGCACGGCTGACATTTTCAACCCTGACGACTATCGCTGAAACAGGCGCAAGGCGTTGTTGGCGTAGACGTCCTCGATTTGCGCGTCGGTCCACCGGCAGCGCCGCGCGGCCAGGCCAAGCGCGCGAAGCGACTCGACCCCGATCAGGACCGGCTGGAGCGAAGTGTGCTTCTCTTCCAGATGCATGTCCGGCGCATACATCCAGTGGAATGAATCGCCGATCGCCACGCAGCGCCCACGCATCATGCACACCGGGTAGTCGCTCCCGTACATCAAACGCTCATGGCCCATCACTTCCGCGATGGCTTCGAAAGCGCCCGCCTCGGTCACCGCGCTGGTGTCAAACCACACGTTGGGCAGCCCGCGCAGACTCTCAATGCCCTCGATGGTGTGCCACACATTGAAGCCGCGCGCCGCGTGGGCGAGGATCCAGCGCATGTTGGGATAGCGCTCGGCATAGAGCCGGATGGACGCCTGATTGACGGGGTCGGCCAGCGCCCGATCGCGGACCATGTGCAGGGTGACGGTCAGGCTGAACTCGTCGGCCAAGGCCGCCTGCCATTCGGGGAAGTAGTCCTCGATCCGGGCCTTCCAGGTCGGCCCTTCGACCAGCGCCATGGCATGGTACGGCTTGAGACCGACCACCCGCCCGCGCTCAAGCTCAGCCCGCAGCGCGTCGCGGTCCATCTCCGGCCAGACCAGCATCTGTCCAAGGGCGGTGAAGCCGGGCGGCGCCGCCGCGCACTCGGCGATCACGAGCTCGGTGTTCGCCGCGCGATCCCCGCCAAAGGTCAGCCCAAAGAACAGCCCGCCGATCGCGCGCGGGCCGTGCAGCCAATCCATGTAACCGCGATAGGTTGCAAGCCCATGTCGCGCGGTCAGGCCCGCCAGGTAGCCCGGGACCGGCGCCGGCGCATAGTGGGCGGTGTCCATCAGATGGGCGTGCGCGTCAAAGATGCGGTCTGGCAGGCGCGGATTGACGTGCGTGTCCATGACGAACTGATCGGCCTCAGTCCAACTCCAATGCGAACTTACTGTCATTTTGGTCTCCCCTTTCAGCCTGACCGGAATCGATCCTACATGGATACACAGGATGGAAAGGATAGAACCATCCTGTCCATCCTGAATATCGATGTTGATTTCACGTGAGCGGCTGGCTGCGCGGTTTGCCGCCCTGGCGCGGAAACTGGTGCGGCGTGGCCGAGACCTTCCGCATCAGGATCAACGCGCGCTGGTCGGTCAGCCCGGGCAGGGTCACTGGGGCGACCTCGACCAGCTCGCCACCCAGGGCCTCAATCGCGCCCCGGGCGACTCGCGCTTCTGCGCCAGCGTCACTGCCCTTCATCGCCACAGCCACACCGCCGACTCTGACAAAGGGCAACATGTACTCGACCAGTGTGGCCAGACCCGCCACAGCCCGGGCAACCACGGCGTCATAGCGTTCGCGATGGTCAGCCTGCAGCCCCGCTTCTTCTGCCCGCGCATGCATGACGCCTATGCCCTTCAGGCTGAGCTGCGTGATGACTTCAGCGCAGAAGGTGAGTTTCTTGGCCGTGCTATCCATCAGCCGCACCCGCAACTTCGGCCGGGCAATCTTGATCGCGATGCCCGGCAACCCCGCCCCCGTGCCGAGGTCGAGCACGTCTCCACCGTTGGGCAGCGCGGCGTCAAGCGCGGGGACGACCGTGAGCGCGTCGACAAAATGGCGCATCAGGATGCCCTCATCGTCGGTGATTGCGGTGAGGTTGAAGCGGGCGTTCCATTCCAACAACAGATCGCGAAAGTGACAAAACGCCAATGCCTGGCCGCTGTCGAGGGGCACGCCGGCTGCGGCCGCGCGCTGTTGCAGGCGCTGGGCAAATTCTGCCGGAGCGAGCCGGGGAGCAGGTTCGGAGATGACGATCATGCGGCGGGGAGTGTACCAGAGAGAGCCAATATCCATCCAGGCCTTAAAATAGGGCGACCCCATGACAGACGCATCCACGACGATGGCAGCATCGCCCGTTCCACCCTCTTTGAATCGAACCGTCGAGATCTTCGCCATCGGCAACGAATTGCTGGTCGGCCAGGTCATCGATACCAACTCGCATTGGCTCATCCGCCAGATCACCGCCCTTGGCGCGCAGGTGCGCCGGGGGATGATCCTGCGCGACGAATACGATGAGATCGAGGATGCCTTCCGCAACGCGCTGCGCCGGCGGCCGCGCCTGATCATCACCACTGGCGGTCTCGGCCCGACCGACGATGACATGACCTTTCGGGCCATCGCCCGAGCCTACAAACTGGAGCAATACGAGCACCCGGCCGCCCTTGAAATGGTCCGCAAGCGCTACGAGTACATCGCCACCATTCGCCCAGGCTACAGCGCCGACCTGAACGAGTCCCGGCGCAAGATGGCGTTTTTCCCGGTTGGGGCCGAGCCGCTCTTCAACCCCAACGGCGCCGCCCCCGGCCTGGTTATGGATCTGCCGGCCGGCGAGGGCGAGATCACCACCCTGGTCAGCCTGCCGGGCGTGCCCTCGGAAATGAAGGACATATTCACGACCTCGATGCAGGCGGTGCTCGCGGCCACCATCGGCGCGGGTGGCCATGTCGAGCGGACCATCGTCCTTGATCGCGGCGACGAATCGCGTATCGCCGATCTTTTGCGCCAGTTGCAGGCCGACCATCCCACGGTGTATGTCAAGTCACGCGGGCAGAAGCTTGACGATGGCCTGCGCCTGACCGTGGTGCTGGCTTGCGGCGGCGAGAATCTGGCGACCGTCCGCGCCGACAACGAGGCCGCCGAAAAGGACGCCGTCGCCGGCCTGGAAGGGCTGGGATATTCGATCCTGCGGGTGGTCGAAGGCTGATTCCAGGAAGCTGTCCAGAAAACATGTGGCGAGATCACAATCCCCGCGCGAAGCGCGGGGATTGTGATCTCGCCT
>JBDSIP010000448.1:0-6048 GCA_039917915.1 Thermoflexales bacterium | reverse complement strand
CGTCCATGGCCCCGTCGGCGGCCCCGCGCAGGATCATGTCGACCGAATCGATGACCTCATCCAGCACAAACGGCAACGCTGTCCGGCGCCGGATGGCCAGGCATTGCTCGTAGCTGGCGCAGGGCTGCTCGATGTAGACGTCCTCATCCCGGACTGCGTTCACGACCCGGGCGGCCTCGTGCATCAGCCAGCCCGTGTTGGCGTCGGCGATGAGCTTGTCGCCGGGCGGCAGAATCGTCCGCACCGCCCGGATCCGCTCAATGTCCTCGTTCGGGTTGCCGCCGACCTTGAGCTGGAAACGCTGGTAGCCCTCGGCCCGGTAGCCGGCCACATTGCGGGCCATCTCGGCCGGCGGGCGCTGCGAGATGGCCCGATAGAGATGCACATCCGCCCCATAGCGCCCGCCCAGCAAGTGGCAGACCGGCATGCCGGCCGCCTGACCGGTGATGTCCCAGCAGGCCATATCGAGCGCCGATTTGACATATGGATGGCCCTTGAGCTGGTAGTCCATTGTCCGGTTGAGGGCCAGCAACTGGGTCGGATCCTCGCCGATCAGACGCGGGCCGATCTCGGCGATCCCGGCCCGCACACCATCGGCGTAGGCGGGCAGATAGACCGGGCCGAGCGGGCAGACCTCGCCATAGCCGGTGATCCCCGCATCGGTGCCGATCGCGACCACGGTGCTGTCGAAGACCGAGACGCTCTTGCCCTCCGACCAGGCGTATTTGCCCTCGACCAGCGGCAGATCGACCTGGAAGACAGTGATGGATGTGATCTTCATCGGGTCGCTTCCGGAATACCCTACCCCAGCCGATTGATCCCGTTAAAGGCCGCCGTCTTGTAGCATTCGGCCAGGGTCGGATAGTTGAAGACCGTGTTGACAAAGTAGTCGACCGTGCCCTTGAAGGCCAGGACCGCCTGCCCGATATGAATGAGCTCGGACGCGCCCTCGCCGATGATGTGGACGCCCAGCAGCTCGCGGGTTTCCAGGTTGAAGATCAGCTTGAGCATGCCGTTCTGGTCGCCGATGATGTTGCCTCGCGCGATCTCGCGGTAGTGGGCGGTCCCGACTTCATACGGCACGCCGTCCTGGGTCAGCTCCTCCTCGTTTCGCCCAACGGTCGAGATCTCGGGGATGGTGTAAATGCCATATGGAAAGAGCGCCGGCACGCTGACGGCCTCGACCCCAAAGGCGTGGCAGGCCGCCAGGCGCCCCTGCTCCATCGAGACCGAGGCCAGGCTGGGGAAGCCGATGATGTCTCCGGCCGCGTAGATGTTCGGCACGCTGGTCTGATACTGGGCGTTGACCTTGATCCGGCCGCGGTCGTCGGCGGCCACGCCCGCCGCCGGAAGGTTGAGCCTGGCCGTTGCGCCCGTGCGCCCGACGCTGTAGAGCGCCTTGTCGGTGACGATTTGCTTGCCGCTCTGCAGGCTGATCCGCACCCGCGTGCGGCCGACCGCTTCCTGGATCGGCTCAATCTGCCTGACCTCCTCGCCCAGGCGCAAGGTGACCTTGTTCATCCGCAACTGGTAGGCCAGCGCGTCGCCGATTTCGCTGTCGATAAAGGGCAGCAAGCGGTCGCGCTTGTCGATCAGGGTTACCCGCACGCCCAGGGCTGCGAACATGCTGGCGTACTCGCAGCCGATGACGCCCGCCCCAACCACGGTCAGAGTGCGGGGGAGCTCGGCCAGGCTGAGGATCTCGTCGCTCAGGAAGATATTCTGCCCGTCAGCCGGCACCCGCGCGTCATGGGTGGGCGTCGTCCCGACCGCGATCAAAACATTGGCCGACGTGACATCGCGCTGGGCATGCCCGTCCATGCCTTTCAGCAGGACCGTGTTGGCGTCAATGAACGAGGCCTCGGCCGAGATGACCTCGACCCGGTTGCGGAGAAGCTGGCCGCGGGTGACGTCTATCTCGCTGCGCATCACCGCGTCGGCCCGAAAGAGCAGGTCGCCCATGGTGATGTCCTGCTTGACCGCGTAGGATGAGCCATACACGTTGCGCTCGCGATACCCCGACAGGTGCATGACCGCCTCGCGCAAGGTCTTGCTCGGGATCGTGCCAGTGTTGATGCACACCCCGCCGATGACGGTTTTGCGCTCGACAATGGCGACACGTTTGCGCAGCTTGGACGCCTGAATCGCCGCCCGCTGCCCGGCCGGGCCGGAGCCAATCACCACCAGGTCATAGTCATACTGCGTCATTGCGTTCCTCCAACAGTTTCCGCGGCGTCTCGCACGATCTGGCTATTGTGACCGGATTGTCGCAACGCGCAACCGGGGGGAAAATCTGCTGACACCGAGGCAGTAATATGCTTCCATGCGAACGACCCTTGAACTGGCCGACGATCTGCTGCGAAGCGCCAAAATCGCGGCGGTGGAGCGCAGATTGACCCTGAGCGAGCTCGTCAGCCAAGCCTTGCAGCGCGAACTCAACCAGGCCTCGCCGCGAAAGCCCAAAGTCCGGCGGGTAACGTTTCCGATTTTCTCGTCAAAGGCGCCCGGAACCATGAATCTGGCCGAGGCGGATCCGACCCGGGCGGAGGAAGAGGAGGATCGGCGCCGGCATGGCCTCCCTGCTTGACGTCAACATCCTGGTAGCGCTGATGCTCGCCCGCCACCCGCATTCAGCCCGGGTGATTCATTGGCTTGGGCGGCCGGAAACGCCAGGTGCCCTGGTGTGTTGCCGGGTGGCGCAGATGGGCGCGGGGGAGCTCGGAAAGGCGATTCGCGCAACTTCGTGGACAATAGGCGGATGAACCTCAGACCCCTTGGCCGAAGCGGCCTCGACGTCAGCCCTGTGTGTCTGGGCGGCAATGTCCTTGGCTGGACCATCGACGAAGCCGCCTCGTTTCCAATCCTGGATGCTTTTCTGGCCGGAGGCGGCAACTTCATCGACACCGCCGACGTCTACTCGACATGGGTGCCTGGCCATACCGGCGGCGAATCGGAGACCATCCTGGGCGCCTGGATGGCCGCCCGGAAGAACCGCAGCCAGGTCATCCTCGCAACCAAGGTCGGCAGCAAAATGGGGAATGGCGGCAAGGGCCTGTCGCGTGCCCACATCCTCAAGGCGGTCGAGGACTCGCTCAGTCGCCTGCAGACCGACTACATCGACCTGTATCAGTCCCACATCGACGACAGCGAGACACCCCTGGCCGAAACGCTGGGCGTCTTCGACGAGCTCATTCAGTCAGGCAAGGTCCGGTCCATCGGCGCGTCGAACTACACCGGCGCGCGGCTGACCGAGGCTCTTGACGTCTCAACCGTCAAGCATCTCGCCCGCTACGAGTGCTTGCAGCCCTTCTACAACCTGATCCGCCGAAGCGGGTATGAGAGCGACCTCGAACCGGTGGTTACCGCCCAGAACGTCGGCGTCATTCCGTACTCCTCGCTGGCCAGCGGCTTCCTGACCGGCAAATATGCCCGCGAGGCGCCCTTGCCGGAGACCAAGCGCTCGGGCGGGGTCCAAACGCGTTACATGGCCGATGACGGCGCCTGGGAGGTGCTCGGGCGGGTGCAGGCCGTCGCGCAAGCGCGCAGTGTGACGGCCGCCCAAGTCTCGCTGGCCTGGCTGATCACCCGCCCGTCCATCACCGCCCCGATCGTCTCGGCAACCTCGCTGGCCCAGTTGGCCGACATTCTGGCTGCGGCATCTCTGAGCCTGACGCCGGCCGAGATCGCCACACTGCAGGGGGACTAGCCCATGCGCGCAATGCGTTTTCACGAGCACGGCGGCCCGGAAGTCTTTCAGGCCGATGACGTTCCCCTGCCCGAGCCCGGTCCCGGCCAGGCCCGGGTCAGACTCGAGGCCATCGGAGTCAACTTCATAGACATCTACCATCGAATGGGGACTTACAAGGTCGCCCTGCCCTTCACCCCGGGCCAGGAAGGCGCAGGTGTTATCGATGCGTTGGGCGTGGGCGTCACCGGGCTGAAGACCGGCGCGCGGGTCGCCTACGCCTTCTCCGGCGGCGCCTACGCCGAATACGCCCTCGTCCCGGCCGACAAACTCGTGCCGGTTCCAGACGGCGTGTCATCGACCGCTGCCGCCGCGGTCATGTTGCAGGGGACCACCGCCCACTACCTGGCCACCGACACGTTCGCCCTCGGCCCGGGCCATACCGCGCTCATCCACGCGGTTGCGGGCGGGACCGGCAACCTGCTGGTCCAGATGGCCAAACTGCGCGGCGCGCGGGTGATCGCCACGGCCTCGACCGAGGCCAAGCGCGCCCTGGCGACTGAGGCCGGCGCCGACGCCGTCCTGCCCTACGAGGATTTCGACACCGCCACGCGCGCACTGACCGGCGGCAAGGGCGTCGACGTTGTCTACGACTCGGTCGGCCGCGACACCTTTGAACGCAGCCTGAACTGTCTGCGCCCGCGGGGCGTGCTCGCCCTGTTTGGCCACGCCAGCGGCACGGTGACCCCGGTCGACCCGCTCACGCTGATGAGCAAGGGCTCGCTCTATCTCACCCGTCCCACGCTGGGAAACTACCTGCAGACCCGCGAGGAACTGCTCCGCCGGACCGGCGATGTGCTGGGCTGGCTGGGCAGCGGCGCCGTCAAAGCCCGCATCGACCGCCAGCTTCCGCTGTCCGAGGCCGGCGCCGCCCAGGCCGCCCTGGCCGGGCGCGCCACCACCGGGAAGGTGGTCCTGATCCCCTGACCGGCATGACCCAGTTTTCGCTTGACAAGCTGAATCCCAATCAGCGCCGCGCCGTCGAGGCGAAGGATGGCCCGCACCTCATCATCGCCGGACCGGGCAGCGGCAAGACCCGCGTGCTGACCAGCCGGATCACCTATCTGGTCGGCGTGCGCAACGTCTTCCCCTACCGGATCATGGCGGTGACCTTCACCAATAAAGCCGCCCGCGAAATGCGCGAACGGCTGCAAGTGGCAATCGGATCGGCCGCCGGCGAAGTGGCGATGGGGACTTTCCACAGCCTGTGCGCCCGCATGCTGCGCCGGGATGGCCCGCTGATCGGCATCGACCGCAACTTCGCTATCTTCGACTCGGACGACCAGCTCAGCGTCATCAAGGCCGCCTTCAAGGAGCTGAACCTCGATGAGAAGCGCGTCAAACCGTCGACCGTGCACGGCATCATCAGCAACCTCAAGAACGAGCTGGTGACGCCTGAGCTATTCGCGCCCGACACCTACATCAACGAGATTGCCCAGCGAGTCTACGAGAAATACAACGCCATCCTGCGGGCCAACAACGGGTTGGACTTTGATGATCTGTTGATGGAGACCGTCCGGCTGCTGCGCGAGTCGGCCCCCGCCCGCGAGCGGCTGCAGGAGCGCACCCTGCACGTCCTGGTCGACGAGTTTCAGGACACCAACATCGCCCAGTACGAGATGCTGCGCCTGGTCTCGGCCAAGCACCGCAATCTGTTTTGCGTCGGCGACCCCGATCAGTCGATCTACAAGTGGCGCGGGGCCGACTATCGCAACGCCCAGCGCCTCGAGAAGGATTTCCCGGAGCTGGCCGTCATCCCGCTCGACCAGAACTACCGCAGCACCCAGACCATTCTGGACGCGGCGATGGCGGTCATCAAGCGCAACCCGAACCGGCGCCACATCAACCTGTTCACCGAGAAAGGCCCTGGCCCGCGCATCGTTCAGCGTGAACTGTACAACGCAGAAGAGGAGGCCCAGTACGTCATCGACACGATCGCCGAGATGGCCCGCCTGAAGGCGGCCGAGCCCGGCGAAGTCGCGGTGATGTATCGGACGAACGCCCAGAGCCGCGCGCTCGAAGATGCCTTTGTCCGGGCCGGCCAGCCGTATCGCCTGGTCGGGGCGACCCGCTTCTATGGGCGCAAGGAAATCAAGGACGCCCTGGCCTATCTGCGGATCGTCAACAACCCGGCTGACTCGGTGAGCCTGCGCCGGGTCATCAACGTCCCGGCCCGCGGCATCGGCGACAAGAGCATCGCCACAGTCGAGGAATACGCCCGCAGCTCGAACCTGTCAATGTTCGAGGTCCTCACCCGGGGCGACATGTCCGGCCGGGCGGCCAGGGCCCTGGCCGACTTCGGC
>JBDSIP010000447.1:0-10408 GCA_039917915.1 Thermoflexales bacterium | reverse complement strand
GCGCCGCATACGCCGGCGCCGGTGAACCCCGAACCTGGCGCCACCGGTCCCTGAATGTGGGTGCCTGGCGCGACAAGGTCAGGCTTTGCCCTCCCGTCAGAGGTATAGCCGCGGGCTGAAAACGTGGCGATGTCGTTGGCGCTGTCGCCGGCTGAAACATTGCAACCGTCGATGACGGCGGGGTCGCGCGCGTTTTCGGTGGCGCCGACCGAAATCACATTCTTGGCCGTGCCCGGAGCCGCAACACTCGAAGCCAGGCCGGCGGTGGAGTTGCCCGCGGCGAACACGTGCAGCATGGGCTGGTCGCCTGGGGCGTTTGGGTTCGCGTCGCGGGTGAGGGCGTCGTAGGCCTGGGATTGGGCGGTATAGGCCCCGCCGTTTCCGGCGGCCCAACTGTTTAAGGTAATCTGCGCTCCCAGCGCTTGCGCGCCCGAGACGATCGAAGCATCCGTGCCGCCGCAGCCGGACCGATCGGCAACGCCTGAGTTGCGGATGATCTTGGTGGCGCCAAAGCGGGTGAAGGGGGCGATGCCTAGGCCGTAGCTGTAGCCGGCGCTATCTGCTCCGGCTGTGGTCAGGGCGTAGCCGACCGCAATCCCGGCATTCAATGTGCCGTGCCCGCTGGTATTGGCCGCCGAGACGTCGCTGGTGCAATTGCGCGCGAAGGCCATCCGCCCGGGGCGGGCCGGGTCGCCAAGCGCATGCAAGTCGGCGGTCGCCACATTGTCCGGATCGCCAAGGTCAACCCCATCGTCGACGATGTCGATGAGGGGATAGGCGCTGGCGGTGGTCGTGAATCCCTTTGAAAGTAGCCACGCTAGGTAGCCGGGCGCGCTTGGGAGCGCGGCGCCGACGGCGAGGGTGAGATTGCCGGCGAGCAACTGGGCCTGGCGCTCGTCTGTGCGGGTGGGTGCGACGTAGGGCTCAAGGTTGAACAGGAGCGGATCCCGCCCAATCAACCCAAGGCCCGCTGCGGTCGCGCTAAACGAGAACGTCACGAACCCGGCCAGGATTTGGGCGCCCGTCAAAGGCGTGCCACCGAGCTCCTTGATCCGATTGAACCAGGTCAGCCCGGCATCGCGGCCGTCGGGGATGTCAGGGAATTGGGCCGTCGCTGGAATAAGCCCAGTCCCGCCCGCGATACCTTGCCTGATTGACGTTTCGATCCGGGCGTCGCGGGGGAGCTGGGCCAGAGCGCCGGTCAGCGCATGCGGGCCAGCGTGCTCGCGCGCGAGGCGCCCCAGTGCCGACGCGCCTGCCGAATCAATGGCGATGATGTAGGCGTCCTCGGGGAGGTAGGCGATGATTCGCGCGCCCGCGGCTTCCAGCGCGTCGCGCCATGCGGGCTGGATGCGGCTTGCGGCCTGGATCACCCACAGTCCAGCCTTCGCATAGGCAGGTTCCGCAGCCATGAGCTCGATTCGGAGGGATGACGGCATCGCCAGCGTTCCTCCGCCGCGCAGGCGCACGGGCGGCAATGCATTGGTTCCGGCGGTGCGCCGTTCGGGTGGTAAGGCGGCCGGTATCGCGCTGGCGCTGCCAGCCGGGGCGAGCGTGAACACGGTCAAGATCGCGCAGAACAGGCGTGACAGCGATGACGGCGAACTCATGCGGGCCAATCATAGCGGCTGTGGATCACAGAGGACACGGATGCTACGGATTCCACGGAGGCGCTCGATGTGGCCATCATCGAGCCCTCCCGTGTCATCCTGAAAATCAGTGTCCTCCGTGATTCAGACGCCTGCTCCCTACCGCAGCGCGATCGGGATCCACGCCCGGGCCGGCAACGGGGTGTTTGTCGGTGTCACGGTGTTGGTGGGCGTCTGCGTTGGCGTCTGTGTCGCAGTCGCCGTGTTGGTGGGCGTCTGCGTCGGCGTGCGTGTCGCCGTTGCCGTCGGTGACACCGTCGGCGTGCGTGTCGCCGTTGCCGTCGCCGTAGCCGTCGGTGTTGCCGTCGGCGGCGTTCCGGTCGGAGTCGGCGTTGACGTCGGGGGCACGATACACGCGATGTCGAGCGTCACCGTGAATATTGCGCCAAGGTCAGCGGTTGCGTTGTCGTTGGCGCAGAACTGCCAGGTGCCATACGCGCTCTGGCCGACGAAACCGGAGAAGTTGGTGAAGGTGCTCGCCGCGCCGTCCTGATTCGGGACGAACGAGCACACCCCGTTTTGCTGGCACACATTCTGAGAAGTCGATATGCCGGCACCCATCGACTCCGCGCTGAGCGCGCCCGCGTCAGTGAACGTGATCGGGAAGAGCTGGGACATGTTAGCGCTGCTTCCTGCTCCGGTTCCTGTTCCACCCGGCCGATTCATTAACACCAGGGATTGGCTGGCCGGATTCACCAGCCAGAGCTTAAGGTCTCCAATCCAGGTGTGGCTCAGCGCGGTCCGCAGCGACATCGTTGTGATGTTGCCCGTGCCCAGATAGGGAATCGATACGCAGATTCCGGCCGGATTGTTGTCTGGAATGAGGGTGTAGGTGACCACTTGCGTCGTAACGCAGTCGCCGGGCATTGGCGTCGATGTCGCAGTGGGCGTCGGGGTCGGGGTCGGTGGCGTTCCAGTCGGGGTCGGTGTTGCGGTCGGTGACGAGGTGGGTGTTGGCGTGGGCCCAAAGCCGCAGGTGGCGGTTATCTCGCCAAACCCGGAGATCGCGTCCGAAAACGCGCCAGCAGTGCCGTTGGCAAAGGTGGATGCCACCAGGATGTATTGCGTCCCCGCGCCGAGGGTGCGGAAGATGGCCGGATTCAAACCGATGCTGTCGTCGACGGCCACAAGCGCGTTCGCCAACGGCGACAACGGATTGAAGCTGGTCTGATACAGGGTATAGAACCCGTCGAAGCCGCCGGACATGACCATTGAGTATTGTCCCGTGCTCGAGACTGAGAACTGAATCGGACGGTAGAACACCGCCGTTGCGCTACCTGAGAGCGCAGTTGGCGGGTTGCCGGCCAGCGTCCGGTTGTAGGTCGGGTCGCCGGCGGTGAAGACGCCGCCACAGGTGTAGTTGGTGAAGATCGGCAGCGCGAAGCTGACGGTTTGATTTGCCGCGATGGCGCCCAGGTTTTGGCTCTTTGGTCCATGGGAGGCAGCAGAAGCGCCGACCATCCAAGTCTGCCCGCCACCCACCAGGGTCATGCTGTAGTAGCCGGTGGCCGGGTTCGTGGTCGCCGTGACCACAACCGGATACGGGCTGCCATTAGCCGTGACCGTTGCAGTCAGCGGGTTGCCACTGCCCTCTTCCGTGACATTGCCCGAGATGATGTAGCTTGGGGCCGGTGTCAGCGCGAGCGGGAGCGTGACGGTAATGCCATCGGTGACGATGACGCCCGGCACGACCAACGGGTAATAGGCATAGGCGCTGGCCGAAACGGTGTAGATGCCGCCCTGCACGCCGATTCCAAACAGACCGGCCGCGTTTGACATGGTGCTCAAAGTGAACGTCGTCCCGTTTGTGGCCACCACAAGTGCGCCGGAGATAGGCAGGCTGCTTGTGATGTTTGTTACGGTGCCCGTGATGAGCGAGCTGAGCGTGACCCCGCAGGCCGCGAACTTGAACGCGCCGATGCCGGTGCTCCAAACGTTGGACGAGGTTGACCGATAGATCTCGTTGGTGTACCAAAAGGTGCAGTCGTCAATTGGGTCAAGGGTCAGGTTGCTGTAGTCGCCCCAGCGGTTGCCGGTGCTGGTTTGAGAACCGCCGCCGGCCATCATCACGGTTTCGCCCTGGGATAAATTGTTCAGCGGATCGCCCTGCATGCGCCCGGCATATCGGATATCGGGGAACTGCGAGCCGCTCGAGCCGCTAAAGCCGACCACCATGTTGCCCTGGGCATCCTGGGCGGCGCTGCCCATCCAGCGCCAGACGCCATCAGCCGGCGCGTAGGTGCTTTGCTGATAGATGGTGGGTGTGATGGCGTGCGGATCGCGAATTTCATACCACCGGACTGCGGCCCGGTTGGCGCCATCGTTGACGGTCTGGTTGGCCACCAAGGCCTGGTGCGTCCCGAAGTTGCGATACGCCAACCGCCACATGAAGCGATCGGCAATGGCGTCCAGGTTGGCGTTCGATCCGCTCTGCGGCACGCAAGCGCGGGTGTTGTCGCACAGACTGTTCCAGGCGCCGGTGTCGACATCGACCGGGCCGGTGAACGTGCTGCTGAGGGTGTTCGTCCAGTCCACATGGAACTTAAAGAAGTGGATCCGGTCGGTGGGATAGAACGTCCATTCGGCCGCCTCGGGCGCCGCGATGATATTCGGAGCGCCGGCCGGCGGCAAGTTCCGCCCGTCCAGGTCGGAAGGCAAGCCGCCGCCGATCTTGTTGATCGGGCTGGGCTGGCCCGACAACTTGAAGATGATCTGCTGGGCGGCTGCGCCAGTCAGCATTTTGTCGCGCTCATAGGCCATGGCCGCCATCCCCGAGAAGGCGAAGCTCGGCGCGGTGAAAACGTTCACTGTCGCGTAATAGCCGTCTGGCCACAGGCCAAAGTGGGGATAGTCATTCAGGTCGTTGTTGTCAAACAAAAACTGATAGCGATGGAAAGTGCCGGTCGGATCTCCCGTCGTCGAGATCGCAATACATTGGTAGAAAGGGCCTGCATTCGTATCGATGTTCGGCAGGGCAAACTGGCTGATCAGCCAGCGATCGGCCAATTGATCGTACAGCACGATCGGGTCGCCGTCGTTGGTGGTCTCGCACGGCCCGCCAAAGCCCGCAAAAAGGCTGTTCGTCTTCAGGGGGCCGAGGATTCGCGCGCCGGTGCTCTTGCTGAAAACGCCATAGGTGGTGTTTACCGCCTGGACGTAATGGTTCGGTCCGACATCACCGTTGGTGTCGGGCGGTGTGTAACGCGGCTCGCCGACTGCCACCTGATCGTCGCTCGATTCACCGTAGAAGGTGATGATCGGCGACGGCAGGATCAGGGGCGAAGCCAGGCTCTGGATATCGGCGGCGTCGCCAAGCGAATCGTAGACGGCCGGCTCCTTCTGCTTGAGGTCCTCGAGCTGTTGCGGGGAGTAGCTGGCGCGCTGGATCTGCTTGCGAATCTGCTCGAAGGCGGATGGCGAGCGGGCCGCATCCGGCTTGTAAAGGCCGGCGGCGTCCAGATCCTTCAGCGACACGCTCGAGGTGTCGTGCTGAATCGGCATCCGGATCTCGGGTTCGAGATCCGCGAGCCGCAGTTCCGGAGGAAAGAAAGGCCCATCACTCTGCGCGACGGCGGCAGCGTTGACAAGCGCCGGCGGTGCGATTGCGCGGAGTGCCGTTGTGGCGCCTCCCATGAGCAACGATGCGGCAAGTAAGGCATTCCCCAACGTGCGTAGCTTCATCTGGGCAGTCTCCTGTGTGGCCATGGGCCACCTTGCTTTATGGGCGCACCGGACTTCAGCAGCCGTTTCCCCCCGATGCGGCTGATCGAACAGCGACTAGAGGCGGGATTATATGTCGAGATTGTGAAGAACCTGCGTGACCGGGCGTAGCACACAGGTGTAACGCACCACAAAATTTGAGGTTGATGCCAAAATCGGGGGATGACACGCATTTCAATCCTGTTGGAAGACCATTTTGACGCGATTCCCGATGCTCGGCGAGAGCACGGCAAAAAGGATCTGCTGAAGACGATTCTCATTCTGGCGGGCATTGGGGTTCTGGGCGGGTGCAGTGATTGGGAGGCGATTGCCGAGTTTTGCCGGCTGCGCCAACAGTGGCTGAGCGAAGTGGGGCTTGGCAAAGTGATGCCGTCGCATGACCCGTTAAGGAAGACCTTGCCCTTAACCGGGTCGGACACCAACCGGCGAACTTCGCAGTCCTGCGGCGCTTCGTGCTGAATCTGCTAAGACTGGAAACAACCTACAAGGCCAGTCTGAAGAACAAGCGCATGCGCGTGGCGATCACCCCCGATTACCTGCAAACCGTCCTAAGCGCGGCGGTTACCTCAAAATGAGTGGTGCGATTGCCCTGGCACGCCAGGCGATGGCCAAAATCAGGTCACCTGACAGGTCAGAGCGGGCCGGGGAAAACCTGTGAAAACTACCCTGTCAGGGATGCCGCCTTGAGCGCCGAGAAACGGCGGAGGATCTCGGCGCGCTGCGTGGCGTGGTCGACGATTGGCGCCGGATAGGTCTCACCGATGACGCACTTGGCGGCGCGCTGCGCCGACGCGGTCGTTCCCCACGGCATGTGGACGTCCGCGCCTCGAAATCCGGCCAGCTCAGGGACCCACTGCCGCACATATGCGCCATCCGGGTCAAAGCGTTGTCCCTGCAACGTGGGGTTGAAGACTCGAAACCATGGCTGAGCGTCAGTTCCCGTGCCGGCCGCCCACTGCCATCCGCCATTATTCGAAGCCGGGTCGCCGTCGATCAGGGACCGCATGAAGAATGATTCGCCGCGTCGCCAGTCCAGATGCAGGTCCTTCGTCAGAAAAGAGGCGGTGATCATGCGGGCCCGGTTGGGCATCCAGCCGGTTTCGGCCAATTGGCGCATCGCGGCATCGACGATCGGGTAACCGGTGCGTCCCTGGGTCCAGGCCTCGAATCGCCGCGTGTCTTCCGTAGCGTCACCGCTCCCCCATGTCATCTTGTCATATGCGCGCTTGAAGTTCGCCCCATCGGCGTGCGGAAAATGAAACAGGACATGGGCGTAAAACTCGCGCCAGATCAGCTCAGACAGGAAGGTTTGGGCTCCTTTCGAGTCGCCCGAATCGAGCGCTGCCTGGGCGGCCTGACGGGGCGAAAGCGCGCCAAAACGCAAATGCGCCGAAAGCCGCGACGTGCCGTCGGCGGCAAGCGCATCACGCTGGTCGGCATACGCGTCAATCCCGCCCGAGCCGGCAAACTGGCGCAGCCGGGCGAACGCCGGCCGCTCGCCCGGCGGGGGCAGGGCGGGCGAGTCCGGCCCCGGATTCGGAAGCGGTTCGCTGGCGAAGTCGGGCGCCCCGCGCAACGCCGGCGCGGCCCTCGCCGGACTCCAATCCTTTGGCAGGGCGAGCCACGCTCGCTTGAACGGCGTAAAGACGGTGTATGGCGCGCCCGCGCCGGAGAGCAGCTCTCCCGGTTCGCGAATGTAGGCATCTCGGTGGACATCCACGCCGATTCCGCCGTCCCGCAATGCGGCTGTGACCCGGGCATCCCGGCGCCGCGCAAGGGGCGTGTAGTCCCGATTGAAGGCCACCGTTGTCGTTCCGGTCTCGCGGGCCAGGTCGGGAAGCACGGTCGCTGGGTCACCCCGTCGGATCATCAGGCGGCTGCCACGCTGGCGCAGGTGGGCATCCAGATCGCGCAAGCATCCGAACATGAAGTTGAGCCTGGCCGCCGACACGTCCCGCCCGCCGGTCAGAGCCGGGTCGATGATGAACACGGGAAGCACGTCGCCTGCACTGCTGGCGGCCGCGGCCGCCAGCGCGGTGTTATCGATCAGCCGCAGGTCGCGGCGGAACCAGTGGATGACCGGCGCCATGCTTTCGCGAGTATAGCCGCGGGTGGTGTCGGATTCCGAAAGTCCATCCATTTGTGCTTCGCCCCGAGCCGCCCAGACGAGCCTGTATGTGGCCGGCTTTATCGCGCTTGGCTTGGTCGGTGGCGGTGTGGGTCCGTCATTGTCGACCTTCGCCGCCAACGCCGGGGCGTCGCTGGGCGAGATTGCCATCATCGTCGCCGCCATGGCCCTGGGTCGGCTCACTGGCTCGGCGATTGCGGGCCGGTTATATGCCCACGCCCATGGCCATCGGGCCCTCGCCAGTGGATATGTGCTGACGGCATTGGCCGCCGCCGCAATCACGTTCCTGCCCGGCGTGCCTGCCGCGGCGGTTGGGCTCTTTCTGCTGGGCATCTTTTCAAGCACAGTCGATGTCGGCTCGAATACGTTAATCCAGTGGACACATGGCAATCGGGTGGGCCCCTTCATGAATGGCCTGCATCTCGCCTTTGGCGCTGGCGCCGCTGCTGGTCGCGGCCTCGCTCACGGTTTCCGGCCAGGTCCGGATCGCCTGGCTGGCAATTGGCGCGGTCAACGTCCTGATCATGCTGGCGGCGCTGACGGTTTCGCCGCCTCGACCATCGGTGAGCCAAACCGCTTCCGCGGGGACGCGGCCGCCAACGCCAAAGCTCGTGCTCTTGGGGCTGCTTTTCTTCGCCTATGCCGGTTGCGAGGCGACCATGTTTACCTGGACCGCCGACTATGGCGTCTCCCTCGGGTTCGAGCGCACAGGGGCCGCCACCACTCTGGCCACTGCATTTTGGCTGAGCTTCATGGCCGGGCGATTGCTTGTCATTCCAGCCACCCATCGCTGGTCGATTCGGAACGTGTCGATCGGCGCCCACGGGCTCGGGATCGTTAGCGGACTGGTTTTTGTTTTGTCAGCGGGTAAGTCGTTCTGGATTTGGCCCGCGGTGTGCGGGTTGGGGATCGCGATTGGACCGATCCTTCCAAACATGCTCGCATTCGTCGGCGAACGTCTTGGCGCGACAGCCGGCGTCGCGGGCTATGTCTTTGTGTTGGGCAGCCTGGGGAGTATGCTTTGGCCGTGGCTCGCCGGCCAACTGTTTGAGTCGACCCGTGGCGCCGTCATCCCCTGGATGGCGCTGGGGTTTGTGGCGTCGTCGATGTTAATCTTCACCGTCTTCGACCGCGCGACGCTTCCCTCGCGTGCTCCCCAATAGGGCATTCTTCCGGAATCGATATCCCCCGGCGAAGCCGGGGGATATCGATTCCGGAAAAACAGCCTGTCGCCGGCGCGAAGCTATAAATTGGCGATGATGGCGCTCGCGAACTCGCTGCACTTGACTTCTTTGGCCCCTTCCATCTGGCGCGCAAAGTCGTAGGTCACCGTCTTCTGGGCGATGGTCTTGTCGAGCGCCGACAGGATCGCATCGGCGGCTTCGACCCAACCCATGTAGCGCAACATCATCTCACCCGACAGGATTACCGAGCCTGGATTCACCTTGTCGAGGTTGGCGTACTTCGGCGCGGTGCCGTGGGTGGCCTCGAAGATCGCGTGCCCGCTGACGTAGTTGATGTTTCCGCCGGGGGCGATGCCGATTCCGCCGACCTGAGCAGCGAGCGCGTCGCTCAAATAGTCGCCGTTAAGGTTCGGGGTGGCGATGATGTCGAATTCATCCGGCCGGGTGAGAACCTGCTGCAGCGTGATGTCGGCGATGCTGTCCTTGACCATCAGCATCTTTTTCCATTTGCCGCCGCCGTGGGTGGGCATGAGCTTGAGGGCGGTCTCGATCTCGGCCACGATCTCGGCTTGTTGCGAGGGAGTCATCATGTCGAAGCCGGGATCAATCGCCTTGGCGTTGTCTTCGACGCTCATTGCGGCGTTGCGGTCCTTGTTGTCGATGATCCAGCTCTCGCGCTGGGTGACGATCCGATCACGGTACTCGCGCCGCGCGAGGGCATAGGCCCAATCTCTGAATGCGCCCTCTGTAAACTTCATGATGTTTCCCTTGTGCACAATCGTCAGGCTCTTGCGATTGAAGCGCAGGGCGTAGTTGATGGCGGAGCGCATCAGGCGCTCGGTGCCATGCGAAGAGATTGGCTTGATCCCGACCCCGACGCTGGCGATGTCCTCAGCCCCGAAACGCACCTTTTTGAACTCCTTGGGCATCTGCTCCTTGAGAAAGTTCAAAAGCTTGACCGCCTGCTCGGAGCCGGCCTCAAAGTCGATCCCGGCGTAGATGTCCTCGGTGTTCTCGCGGTAGATCACCATATCGACCTTCTCCGGCCGCTTCACGGGGGACGGCACGCCAACGAAATACTTTACCGGCCGCACGCAAGCGTATAGGTCCAATAACTGGCGCAGAGCGACGTTGAGCGATCGAATGCCTTTGCCAATGGGGGTGGTCAGCGGGCCTTTAATACCGACCAGAAACTCGCCAAATGCGTCGACAGTTTCCTGGGGGAGCCAGTCGCCGAATTTGCGGAAGGCCTCTTCGCCTGCGAAGACCTCCATCCAATGGATCTGGCGCTTGCCGCTATAGGCCTTGTTCACTGCGGCATCAAAGACGCGCACGCTGGCCGCCCAGATGTCCGGGCCGGTGCCGTCGCCGCGGATGAAGGGCAGGATGGGGTTGTCGGGGACGATAAGGTTGCCGTCCTTGATGGTGACCTTTGCCCCGTTCTCCGGGACCTTGACGAGCTTATAGGATGCCATGTTTTCGAATTTCCTTGACGAATTTAAGATGGATTCAATTCTACCGGAATGAAAAGGGGCGTGAGACTGTGCCAAAACATCCGGCTAGAACACACTCCCCGCGCTTCGCGCGGGGAGTGTGTTCTCGCCCCTCATTCTTAGGATGACTCCTCGTGGGGCCGGAACCGGGCCGGTAACAATGGCGCCAGCATCTTCAGATCGATCGGCGTGAGCGCCTCGAGCATAAGCAGGGTCATGCCATAAATCACGACG
>JBDSIP010000446.1:0-4090 GCA_039917915.1 Thermoflexales bacterium | reverse complement strand
ATGTTAGTGCGCCGACAGTCAATCCGCTTGACATCCAGTTGACAGGCGACCCACAACATGTGATTCCATGGCTTCTCTTCTCGAAAAAGTCGATACCTTGATCAAGGCGAACCTCCACGCGCTCGTGGACAAGGCCCTCCAGAGCAATAACATTGCCGTCATCGATCAGTATATCCGCGACGTCGATAATAATCTTGACGCGTTGGAGGATGCCGCCGCCACCGTCGGCGGGCAGGTCAAGACCCTCGAGCGCAAGCGCGATGAGCTCAAGAAACAAGTCATCGACCTGGATCGCAACATCGACATGTTCCTGAGCCAGGGCAAGGACGATCTCTCCCGGGCGGCCCAGTCCAAGCTCAACTCGGTCAAGACCATGGCCGAGACCTACGAGCAGCAGGCGACGCGCCAGGCCTCGGAATACCAGTCGCTGCTGAATGCCCGGCTCAAGCTGCAGACGAAACTTCAGACCATCCGCCAGCAGCGCGAGGAAATGGCCCATCTGCTCGAATTGGCCAAGGCCAAGGAATTAACCAACCGAGCCATCAAGTCGATCGACGACCTGGCCGGGATGGGCGATCAGGATGTGGCCCGCATCGCCGAGGGCATCCGCAACCGACTCGATTCGGCCAGCGCGCGGGCGGAGATGGCTGCCCAGAATCTCGACACCCAAATGGACGAGGCGCTCGGCAAGGGCGAGCTCGACTCGCAGCTCGAGGAGCGCAAGCGCCGCCTGGGCATGACGAAGTAGCCTGCGCAATGGCTTGACGCGACTGGACGACGCCGCGACACGCGGGCAGCCGACTCGCTGAGCACGACATGAAACTGCGTCAACGCACGTTCGGCAACATGCTTGCCAACGCCGTTCTTTCCCCGATCAGCGGTCTGATCCTCGCGGCGGGCATCTTGTTGCTGGGGCTGGGCGTGCGGGTGCCGATCCTGGATCTGCCGGCCATCGCGTGGCTGGTTGGTCTAGTGCCGGTCTGGGTGGTCGCCGTTGGCGCAAAAGTCCTCGACCGCTCGGCCGGTGAAAAAGCGGCCGCCCAGGCCATGCGCGAGGAATATGACCTGGAAAAGATCGAGAGCGCCCACCTGCGCGACATCGTGCGGCGCGCCCTCGACTATCGCGAGCGAATCGATCAGGTCGTGGACAAGGCTGGCGCGAGCGCGTTGACGGTTCGGATGCAGGATGTGTCAAATCAGGTCGAACAGTGGGTGGGCCGGATCTATGCGCTGGCGCAAAAGATCGACGCCTACCGGCTGAACGACGTGATCCAGAAGGACACCCGGTCCATCCCCCAATCGATAGGGCAGCTCAAGATGCGGATGACCCAGGAGCGCGACGAGTCGGTGAAGGCTGAAATCGCCAATGCCATTCATCAGCGCCAAGGTCAACTCAACCTGCTGGAAGCGCTTGACGCGACGATGGACAAGGCGGAGCTGCAGCTTGAGAATACGCTCACCGCGCTGGGCACCGTCTACTCGCAAATGTTGCTCATCGACGCCCGGGATGTGAATAGCGCCCGCACCCAGCGGTTGCGTGACAACATTACCGAGCAGATGGCCGGCCTGAACGATGTGATCACGTCGATGAACGACGTCTACGAATTGCCCGCCCGCAATACCGCCACCGTTTCACATTGAGTCATGGCGGCGGCCCCTGGAGATAACGATGGTTACCGATCTTGGACACGCCGCCTTTGCCAGCGCCGACCTTGCGCGCGCGCTCGCCTTCTACGCCAAATTGGGCATCCGCGAAGCCTTTCGCCTCAACCGCGAGGATGGCACGCTTATGCTGATCTACCTGCATGTATCCGGCGACCGCTTCATTGAGGTTTTCCCCGCCTCGGGTCCGCTGGTGACCGGGCAGCCGATCAGCTACATGCACCTGTGCCTGGTCGTCGACGACGTCAAGGCGATGGCAGAGCAGCTTCGCGCGGAGGGTATCGCGATCGAGCGCGGGCCGAGCCTGGGTCTCGACCACAACTGGCAGGCCTGGGTGCGCGACCCGGATGGCAACGCCATCGAACTGATGCAGCTTGTCGAACACTCGCCCCAGCGCCGCGTCGCGCGCGGCGAAGCGGCCTGGGAGTAGGCCGCTAGGCTGAACCTCGGAGCAACTGTGTTGAAAGTCAAGCGGTTTTCAGGCGATTTTCCCAAGGTTTGCCGGTCTTCAGGATGGCATTCAGGATGGTAAGGAGCTTGTGCGCTGCTGCGACAAGAGCGACCTTCGGCAACTTCCCCTCAGCAAGCTTGGCCTGGTAGAAAGCGCGGATGACTGGATTGAACCGAGCGGCCGCCATTGTGGCCATGTAGAGCACAGCCCGAACCGTGCCTCGTCCACCCCAGCACTTCCTGGATCCCTTGCGTTTGCCGCTATCTCGGTTCGCTGGAGCTACGCCCACCAGCACTCCGATCTTGGCTCGGTTCAGTGTGCCGAGCTCGGGTAGCAGGGCCAGCAAGGTTGTACTCGTAACAATCGCGACGCCTTTCACAGAACGAAGAAGATCATCTTTCTCGCGCCAAATTGGACTGTTGCGAATGACGTCGTACAACTCGTCGTCGAGCCGTTTTACTTCGGCATCCAGCCATTTGATGTGCTTCAGCAGACCTTTCTTGACCTCGCCCTGGGCGTGATGCCGTCGATTCATCTCGGCGGTCCGCATGTCAACCAATTGACGACGACGGGTCAAAAGGGCTGAAAATGCCCGGGATTGCGCGTCTGGCAATGGGCGCACCTCGGGGTGGCTCTCCTCGGCGTATCGCGCCAGGTCATCCGCATCGATCCGATCGGTTTTCGCCAATCGACCGTGCGATTCCGCATGACGCCGCGTTTGGCGCGGATTGGCGACCACCACCGACAGACCCGCGCTTGCCAAATCCGCCGTCACCAAGTCCTGGTAACCCCCCGTGGCTTCCAGGACGATCAGCTTCGGCTGAAGGCTTTTGCAACGCGCCACGCACGCGCTGATGCCGTCGCTGTCGTTCGCGCACTGCCAGCGTTCACGTGGCTTGCCCATCCACCGTACAGACACGTCCAGCGTATCCTTGCTGACATCGATTCCGACGTATCGCTCAATTACGACTGCCATGGTTCTTTCTCCTCGAGAATTGACGGACGAGACTCACGACGCTCTACCTTGCCGATGCGGGGTCATCGCTTGGGCCCTATGCCCCAGGCAACTGTTCGAGCTTTCTGAATCCAAGAACCGCGGCGACCCCTGCTCCGAGACGGCCTCAAGGGCCTGAGGTGGGACGGTCTGCCGCGGCGCCAATTCCAAGATACAAGGTGGGCGCCCACGACTTGTGACGGGCGCGTTTTTAGGGCGCCCACCTCCGAGCTTCAGTCTAGAACGTTATGCCCGCCCTATTCGCTCTGGCCCGTTCAGCGTTTCAACGCCAGTTCGCCTACCGCGCGGCGAACCTGGCCGGGTTGATCACCAACCTCTTCTTCGGCCTGCTGCGGGCCGCCGTCGTGATCGCACTGTTCGAAGCGCGCGGCGGCGCGCCGGTCGCCGGCTACGGCCTGCGCGAGAGCGTGACCTTCATGGGCGTCGCTCAGGCGCTCATCGGTTGGGTGGCGTTGTGGGGCTGGTGGGATCTGCTGCGCTCGGTCAAGACCGGCGAGATCGCCAATGATCTGCAGCGCCCGGTCGACTTCTTCTGGTACTGGGCGGCCCAGGACTTCGGCCGGGCGATCTCGCAACTGCTGCTGCGCGGCATCCCGCTTCTTCTTGCATTCGGACTGGCCTATTCCATCGTGTGGCCATCCGATGCCGGCCAAACCGCGCTGCTGATTGTGTCGCTTGGGCTTGCCTGGTTCTGCTCCTTTGCCTGGCGCTTCATGTTCAGCCTGGTCGCGTTCTGGACCAGCGACGCGATGGGTGTCGCCCGCATTGCGATCTTTGTTCAGATGTTTCTGGCCGGCTTCTTCCTGCCGATCACGTTCTTGCCGGACATCGTGGGCGGGATCATACGACTGTTGCCGTTTGCGGGGATGGTCAATACCCCAATCGAGATCTTTGTCAACGTGGCGCGCGGCCCCGATGCGCTCGCCGCCGTGGCGCTGCAAGCGTGCTGGGCTGCAGCCCTC